>CAYSTQ010000026.1:0-12051 GCA_964433855.1 uncultured Thermoproteales archaeon | reverse complement strand
GCTCCCCGGGAGGCTCGTCGACAAGCTCAGGAGCTACGTCCGGGAGGGCGGAAGCATCATAGCCACGTTCGACACGTCCCTGGGCGACGGGGAGGGCTTCGCGCTGGAAGACGTGTTAGGGGTCAGATTCGAGGGGTTCGCCCGGTTTAAAATAGGGTACTTAAAGCCGGACGGTTTAGCGCCCGGTCTGCCGCCAGTATTCGTTAAAGGCGGCTTCGCTAGGGTTAAGGCCGTTGAAGCGGAGGTGCTGGCCGGGCTGTTAAAGCCCTATGTGCCGCCGAAAACGGATCTGCCTCAGTACGGCGAATGGCTTGGCGCCGGCTACGGATCGCCGGCCGAGCCCTATGGTCCGGCTATAACCTTGAACAGGTACGGGAAGGGCTGTGCCGCCTATGTTTCAACCGATGTTTTCAGGGGGTACCACGGGTACGGCGGCTGGATGATTAGGGAACTGCTTAAACGCTTGATTCAGCTAGTGGCCCCAGACAGGCTGATCAGGGTCGAGGCCCCCTTCTCCGTCGAGGTAACTCTGCGTAGATCGGGGAAGGACTATTTTCTCCACCTGGTTAACTGGCAGACGGGGAGAAGCTATGGGACACCGCTCTTCTCAGACGGGATAGTGCCCGCAAACGGGATTAAGGCGGAGATACGGTTGCCTAAGCCTCCGGGGAAAGTGGAGCTCTATCCTAGAGACGCGGGCAGGGTCAGCTGGTCTTACGACGAGGGTGTGCTAAGCATCGTCGTCGACTGCTTAAGAATTCACGCAGTGGTAAGGATAGGCCTTTAAAGCGCCGCTGTGGAGACAGGTAGAAAAGAGTATGTCCCCTAGCTTTCCATCTAGTTCTTCTAACCCTAGTCATTTACGGAAGCCGTTAAGTATACAGGAGGCGCGGCGCCTGTGTCAGTACAGGAATATCCTCTTGCTCTGTTTAACGTGGAACTCGCAGTATTCATCTCCCTTGGCAATACACCTGATCTCCTCGGCGAACATCTTCTCGCCGAAGACGCCGCTCATGAAGCCTGACACCATGCCTCTTACGAACTGGCTGGCAGGCCTGTCCAAGCCCTTGAAAAGCTCGCACTCAAAGCAGCCGTAGATTCTGACTATCGCACGCCGCCTAGCTAGGTTTAGCTCTGGCTCGAGCACTCCTAGGCCGGAATGCTTAAAGTACTCGCGTCCAAGCATCACGATGCGGTCTAGTTCCCCGCCGGTCATCCTGCTAAGCTCCCCATATATGGCGTAGCCGACCTCAAGGCCGATATGGTACAGCACAGCCATCTGGCTGGTGCCAAGCCGCTCTCTAAGCCTCCTCAGGAAGGCCTCATACATGGTTTTCCTGAACACCACGGCTCTCTCCTCCCTTATGGTGAGAGGGTAGAACAAGGTGTCCATCGTAAACCCGTCGAAAAGAGGCTTTATAACCTTCACGTCCTTGACGAACCCCATTCCTCTAAGCCTTTCAGCCACGGCCTCATCTGATAGGGAATCCGTCAGGTCCGTGAAGAAGGCAGCCTCCCCAGGCCTGCCCTGTTCAGGCCTGGAAACCACCAGGTGGACAACAGGTATGTTCTCCTCGGCGAAAACGTTGAGTATAGAGGCCAGTGTGTCCGGACTATAGATAGCCTCGGGGGACAGGTAGACATGGAAGCATACCACGTACCTACCTGGCATATGCACATACCGTCCCACGTCATGCTTGCCCATACGCCGCACACCGGCCAGCCTGTTTACCGCCTCATTCCATATTATAATCCATATAATATAATTTTATAAAGACCAGGCGGGGTTCACGCCTCAGCGCCAAGCCAGCTCCTAGGTTTCCACTAGGGACACTGTGCTAACGCTGGTGCTGGTCTATCAACAGGCTAAACTTGTTCACGGACGCCCTGGGAAGCTTAGCCTTGATAACGCCGCCGTCCACGACTTTAAGCTCCAGGCTGGACGGCTTAACCCTGTCAGGCTCCTTAAAGCTGTTATAAGCGTAGATATCGTCGCACGTCAGCGTCTCCGCCTCTCCGCCGTATACTTCTCCCCCCTTAACCTTGATCTCGACTTCAGCGTCCATGCCGAGATGCTGGTTAACCAGCGTCACCGTGAGGACGCCCTCCTTCACCGACGCCGAGCCTAGGATCCCGGCCAGTCCTGCCTCAGGGATAAGCCTTACCGACTTGCCTCCCTGATGATCCCTGTACATCCTGAACACGTGATAAACCGAGGTGGACACAAGCTCCTCCCCGTCAGCGGCGAAGAGGCTGTTCAGGCAGTTAACCAGCTGAGCCACGTTAGCCATAAACACCTTGTCGCAGCACCTGTTGAAAACGTCTAGCTGTATGGCCGTGGCGAGAGCATCCCTTATCGTTAACGCCTCCCCCAGCAGGTGCCCAGGCCTGAGCTCCGAACCCGACGGGTGCCAGACCCCCCACTCATCGAAGACAAGCCTGATCCTGCGGTCCCTGTCGAAAAGCCCTAGAAGCCTCCACTGCTCATCTATCAGCCTCTCCAGCTCGGCAGCCTTACTCAGCAACTCATACCATTCATGCCTCGAGTAGCCGACAGCCCTCCCGCTGGATATATAATAGTGGTAAGCCCACCCGTCTATCCTCGTCACCCCGCCTGCCCCATGGTAGGCTCGGAAAAACCTCCTGGTCCAGTCATTCGCTATCCCGCTGTGAGGCCCGCATGCTATGAGGAACAGGTCAAGCCCGAAGCCCGGGAGCCACGTGGTGAAGCGCCTGTACAGCTCAGCGTAGTACTCAGGGCTCATGGTGCCGCCGCAGCCCCACACCTCGTTCCCGACGCCCCAGAACCTCACGTTGAAAGGCTCAGGCGAACCGTTCGCCTCCCGCTCCTCGGCAAGACTCGTGGAGCCTCTCGGCGCGTTGCAGTACTCAACCCATTCATGGAACTCCCTAGGGCTACCCGTCCCCACGTTAGCCACTATATACGGCTCAGCCCCGACCAGCCTGCAGAAATCGATGAACTCATGGGTCCCGAAAAGATTCGGCTCCACGGCATCCTTCCATCTCCCGTACCTCCTAGGCCTCCCCTCCCTAGGCCCGACCCCGTCTCTCCAGTGGTATGCGTCAGCGAAGCATCCGCCCGGCCACCTTATCACCGGAGGCCTCACTTCAGCCAGCTTCTCGACCAGCTGCCTCCTTATACCGTTCACGTTCTCCACTTTCGACTCCGGGCCAACCCATATTCCGTCATAGATCACAGCCCCTAGATGCTCTATAAAATGCCCGTAGATAAACGGCGAAATAACACCTATGGAGCTCCCCAAGTCTACACACACGTCGGCCAAAGCCCTCCCCTAGTCTAAGCTAGCCAGCATCAGACATATAAGGCCTAGCGTTAAGCGGTTGTTTTCCCGTATCCTCACGGGTCTCCACGGGACGGTAGCTACCTGTCTAAGGTCTAGCTTAAGACATGCAGGGCTGGCTTCACGAGACGCTCCGTGTTCCACGACGGCTAATCCCCAGCGATTTAAGGCCTGCCGAACATAAATATGCTGGGGTGGTGGCTTGAGGGGTGAGGCGCACGCCGGGCTAAACATGATGCTTGCATCCCCCATAGTTCTCCTGTATCCCGGCCCGGTTCACGACGTCAGGCTCTGGATATGGCTCATCGTATTCATCGGCGTCGCCACCTTCCCGGACATAGATCTAAGGCTAGAGCTTAAACACAGGGGCTTCACGCATACGCTGATAGGCGCCCTACTCGCAGGCCTACTGGGCGCCGCCGTGTACCTCGGCGAGCCTAAATGGACAGTGATCGGGTTCGCCGGAGGCTTCACAGGCGCCTTAGGCCACCTCCTCGGAGACCTGCTGACCCACATGAGGTTCGCACCACTGTACCCTCTGAGCAGAAGGGAGTTCGCGCTGGGCCTCATCTCGACCAGGGATCGGAGGGCTAACCTCCTCATAGCCAGGGCTGGCGCAGCCATCTTCACAGCCGCCCTAATAATTAGAACATTACCCGCACCTTAGACCATCGGTAATAGAGACGAGTTTCTCGACGCTGCTGTCCTAGCTATGCGCGGTGCTTCAACCTCGTCACGGAAAGGCTAGACCGCTGCCGCCCGCCAGCTTAAAAGTCTTCTAAGACCCTATATGTTTATGCCTAGAATATTTTAAAGCTCCAAGACACGGTGGCTGGCGTGCCTGGCTCTCGGGGCCGCTGGAGCCCTTACATTTGTACGCCTCCGGATCCCGGATGGGCAGCGACCCAGTAGCTCCACACCCTGCTCTTTGCAACGACAGCTCTGTCCAGCCGCCCTGCAGACTTATAACTGCTACACTCCCCATACCGAATATGGCGAGGGAAATAGATCTGTGCGGTGTCTGGCGCCTTAACTTCTTCAATCCTGGCACCGGCTCCAGGGAAAAGGCTTACGCCCCCGGCTACGGTGACGAGGACTGGCTGGAGGCGAGAGTGCCTGGCGACGTCCATCTAGACCTTACAAGGCACGGCCTGCTGCCAGACCCGTACTACGGCCTAAACTTCAGGAAGCACTACTGGGTTGAGGAGAAGGAATGGTGGTACAGAAGAAGGTTTAGGGCGCCAAAGGAGGGCTACGTGAGGGCCTTCCTGGTCTTCGAAGGCGTCGACACGCTATGCACAGCCTGGCTAAACGGCGTCGAGCTCGGCTCCCACGGGAACATGTTCACCCCTTGGAGAATCGACGTCACAGGGCTCCTGGAAGAGGAGAATATAATAGCCCTCAGAATACTCCCCGTCAAAAACATCCACAGGTGCAGAAGGCTTGAAGCCGTCAGGCCGGCTAAAGCCTTCGACAGGCTGTTCACCCGTAAAGCCCAGATGTGCTTCGGATGGGATATAGCGCCGAGGCTCGTCACCGCAGGCGTATGGAGACCCGTGAAGCTGCTCCTGACCGGCTGGGGCGAGATACTGAGCGTAGCAGTCAGGCACCGGCTGAAAAACGGGAGCTGCATCCTCCACATCCATGCTGAGATAGCCAACTACGGGGCTGCAAGACGGGCCCGCCTGGAAGCAGCTGTGGAGGACGATGACGGCGTAGCCGCAACAGCCGTAAAGACCGCCTGGCTGGCCAGCGGGCTCAACACCGTGAGCCTGAGGATAAGGCTTGAGAAGCCGAAGCTCTGGTGGCCCTGGGATAAGGGAGACCCCCACCTCTACACGCTGAAGCTACTCCTGGACTGCGGGGAGGACGCTGTGGACTCCAAGCGGCTCCGGTTCGGCCTGAGAAGCGTAGAGCTAGTCACCCGGGAGGACGGCCGCAGCGTCTTCTACTTCAAGATCAACGGCGCTAAGGTCTACGCTAGAGGCTTCAACTGGACCCCGCCCGACTCCATATTCGCCAGGACAACACCCCGGGAGTACAGGAGGCTGCTCAAGGCCGCGCGGGAGGCTAACGCCAACATGGTCAGAGTGTGGGGCGGCGGCATATATCCGCCCGACGAGTTCTACGACACCTGCGACGAGCTCGGTGTAATGGTCTGGCAGGATTTCATGTACGCATGCGGCGCCTACCCAAGGGACCACTGGTTCCTCATGGAGGCCCGGGAGGAGGCTGTACACGTCGTCAAGAGGCTCAGGAACCATCCCTCAATAGTTCTCTGGTGCGGGGACAACGAGAACGACGCCATATTCCACCCGGAGGGCCACCCGCTCAACAGACTCGTGCTAAGCAGCGTCTGCAGGCTCCTCGACCCAGACAGGCCCTACTGGCCCTCAAGCCCATCCGGCGGAGCCAGGCCTAACGACCCCAGGGAGGGCGACACCCATATCTGGCACCACGGCGAACCCTACCTATCCGAGACCTACAGAAGGGAGCTGTTACAGGCCAGGTTCATAAGCGAGATAGGCCACCTGTCATGCCCCAGCATACCAACCATGAAAAGCTTCCTGCCCCGGGAGGGGCTCTGGCCCCCCAGCGACGCCTGGAAGCACCACTTCGGAACCCTCGACGATGAACACGCCTGGTTCGGCGATCCCCAGAGAAGGGAGAAGATGGAGAAAGCCATGGAGAGCTTCTGGGGCAGTATCCCCGAGTCCCTTGAAGAGTACGTCTACGTATCCCAGCTCCTCCAAGCCCTAGCCTACAAGACCTGGATCGAGGAGGCGAGGCTGAACAAGGTTAACGGCGGCATCCTCGTCTGGAACCTCACCGACAGCTGGCCGCAGTTCTCTGACTCCGTGATAGACTACTACAGGAGGCCTAAGCTCGCCTACTTCCTAGCCAGGCTGGCCTTCAAGCCGCTACACGTAATCCTGAAGCCCGGGGACGGCAAGGGTAAGACCGTAGCCTACATCGTTAACGACTACAGGTCGCGGCAGCACGTCCTCCTAGTCCTGGAGAGGGCTGTCCACCAGGGTTCCCGGGAGAAGATCTTGGAGAAAAACCTGTACGTGGAGCCGTGCTCTGCCGTGAAGGCCTGCGAGGTAGCCGTAGAGATACGTGATCCAAGCCGCGAATACGTGCTAGCGAGGCTTCTCCGGGACAATGTGGAGATCTCGCGCAACATCCTGTGCTTCACAAGCCCGCGCAGCCTAGCCTTCAGGTACGAGGAGCCCCTACTCGGCAGGCCCCACAAGATAGACTGAGGAGTACAGGGGCTAAAGCCTTATTAACGGTACACCCTAGAACAGCATTGGTGCAGCAGGATGCACGGTAGTCTGGGGCCTACGCCCCCTCTCAAAATAGATGGCAAGCCCTTCCTCCCCCTAGGCCTATACGACGTGTCCAGCATGGACGAGGTAGCCGTAGTGAAGGAGGCAGGCTTCAACCTGATTGAAACCTATCCCCGGTTCCTAAGGGAACACCCTGATCCAGGCCTTAAATGCATACTCTGGCTCAGCAACATGCTGGAGCCCGACAGGCTTAAGGCCACCATCGAGGAGTTCAAGGACTACAGCTCCATCATAGCCTACTACATAGTGGACGAGCCTGACGGCGCTAGAAGACCCGTCCCAGAAGTTCTGCGCGCCTACAGGATAGCTAAGGAGACTGATCCTTCAAAGCCCGTCTTCACGGTCCTCTGCGTACCCGGCCTCTTCCACCTCTACACCGACACCTGCGACGTCCTAGGCCTAGACCCATACCCCTTCCCCCACGGCAGCCTGGAGTACGTCACCAGGACATTCAACAGCGGGCTGGCGGCGACAGGCTGCAGGAAGCCTATATGGGGCGTGCCGCAGGCCTTCGACTGGGACGCCTTCGACAACGAGGATCGCGACAAGATACTGTTCAAGCCCGAGGAGCACATAAGGCCCCTCCCCAGCGAGGCACGCCTCCTAGCCTACCTCGAGCTAATCCACGGCGCCACAGGCCTAGTCTTCTACACGTTCAAAGCCAGGAAATGGAGGCTAACCGAGCACCCCCGGCTATGGGAGGCGGTCCGTAGGGTCGTCCAGGAGGTCAGCCAGCTGGCGCACGCCATCCTCTCACCCGAGACAGTGCCAGCCTACGCCGACCCCGGCAGGGGAGGACTCCCGACAGTGTACACCCTCGCCAAGAAGGCTGAAGACGGGGTCTACCTGCTCGCCGCCAACCCCAGCCACAGGTTCTTGCGGAACGTCAAGATATACCTCGGTGAAGGCGACGCTGACGTAGACGTCCTCTTCGAGGACAGAGCGGTTGAACTCAGCGACGGCACGCTGACAGACGACTTCAAACCACTAGAGGTCCACGTATACAGGATAGAGGACCTAGCCGGCCATTAAACACTCCTCTATTTTTTCTCGGAGTATCGCCCTTTTCCTAACGCTAACTCCTTAGAGCCCCCAGGCTACGAAGCCCCTCCACCGCCCTGGCGACATACCCCCTTAGCTCCTCTCTGTAGGCGAAGAAGTCCAGGCCGTCAACCTCCCAGACAGCCTGCGCCACCGCCTCCTCAATCCTCTCGTCCCCAAGCATTATTATCGGATGCAGCCCCGCCGCATCCTCCAGAAGCAGCCTAGCCCGCCGGGCCTCCACCCCTACAACCTCCACCGGCAACCCGTCCTCGAGCAGCCTGCCAAACCTGCATTCAAGCCAGCCCAGCCCCAGCAACCTCTTCAGAACCCCTAAGACGGCGTCCTCGTCAAGCCCGTTCCAGCGGGCCAGATCTCTCGCCGCAACATACAGCTCGTAGTTGAGGCATGCTACCCCCTTCCCAAGCCTGTAGATCATCGGCTTAACCACGTCCAGGTAGCGGCGCAGCATGTCGTAGCTCTGCCCGACCAGCGGGGCCAGGCTCGGCGTGAACACGTAGGCCCCAAGCTCCACGCCCCCGTAGGACCTCAGCAGGTTCCTAACATCCCTGACGAACTCCTCGATGCTCTTCTCCCTAAACACAAGCCAGTCAAGCAGTCCGCCGTCCCCATAGCCCGCCAGCAGCCTATAGAGTGAGAGCGGCGAGCCGCCGTACGCCCCAACCCAGGGAAGCAGACGCCTAACGTCGTAGAAAGCCTCAAGCAACCCTAGGCAAGCCCTCCTCATACCCTCAAAATCCAGCCCAAGCTCCCCCGCCTTCTCCCTGCAATGCCTGCAGAAACACGTCAGGAAAGCCTCAAGCCCGCTCCCCGGAGAGGCGAAACGCACCCCGTCAAGCATCACCCCGTCGGCCTCAAGCCCCGTCACCGCCTCCTCAATCCTCCCCATAATGCCCCGCCGCAGCTCAGGGTTGTTGGGGCAGCCTGAGCCGAACCACACGTGCTTTCTCCCAAGCGGATCCTCAGCCAGTAGCTCGACTCGTCCCTTCCCCCCGCCGAGGCTGAAAACCCCGAAAACCACGTGGGCGCGCAGCCCCGCCTCCTTGACAGCTCTCACCTGCTCCCGGCTGGGCCCGACAACCATGTCGCTGAACCCGAGCTCAGCCAGCCACTCCAGCACAGCCCCGCCGTCTTTCTCCGGAAACCGGAACATCCAAAGCCTCAAAATCAGCCACCCTAGTAAAGAAGAGGCCAACCCCGTATATAGGGTTAAAGCCTTCCCAGCCTATATTGTCGAGATTATCGCGTTCTCGCGGGCCTAAGGAATTCCTTTAAACCTATTAAGGGAAACAGGTAGGCTGCCTTCCTGGGTTGAAAAGGCTGGGGACGGCTGGAAAAGCCGTAGTGGAGGGATAGCCGCTGGCTCACGGTCACGGAGACGCGGTATTGAAAGGCAAGGGAGGCTGGAGACGTAGGCTCTTAAAGGCCTAGGAAATGTTAGAGGCAGGAAGACGTGTTTAAAATAGTGGTCGGGCGCTAGTGTAAACTAGGGAAATCGTAGAGAAGATAGATTCCGGGGAGGAGGCGGTGCACACCACAGTTGTCTACGTAAGTGGAGCAGTGAATATCGTTGAGTCACGGCTGGGATTACGGGAAAGCATTAGCGTCCTAGCTAGGTTGCTGTCCTAAACAACGTTAATATAATGGAGGTTTATGGAAACGGCTACATTAACGCAATAGCCGTCTCCAGCCCCTGTACATTTTCCCTAACTACACCGGTAACTAAACCTATAGGTGTCATCAATCTCTCCACTAAAGTAGAGAATTCTATATCGTAAGTAGAGATTTGATGTTGGAAAACTGGGGGAGGATCCTGGAAGAAATGCTAAAGTATCTTCCTTTCCCTGCTTATACGGAACTCGCAGTATTCGTCCCCCGCCGCTATGCACCTGGTTTCTTGAGCATGTACTTCCTCTCCCAATATCTCGCTTAGGAAACCAGCCATCATGCCTCTCATCAGATGACTTGCCGGTTTGCCTGAGCCCTTGAAAAGCTCGCACTCGAAGCAGTCCCATATCCTTACGGTGGCCCTATGTTCTCTAAGGTTGAGGTCGGCCTTTATTGTTCCGAAACCCACCTGTTTAAACATCTCCTGACCTAGAACAACCGTTCTGACGGGATCTCCCCCCGCATACCACATTAGCTCTGCACATACCGCACGGCCTATTTCAAGGCCAGCATGATAAAGTATAGCCATATAACCCGTCCCTACTCTCTCCCGCATCCTTTTCAGAAGCGCTTCGTAGAATATCCCCCTGAATATGACCACCCTTTCCCTCATCATCGCCAGATATGGAAACACGTTATCTATAGTTATACCGTCGAAAAGAGGCCTGATCACGCTCACCTCCTCGATAAATTCTCCAGCATTAAGCTCCCGAACCAGCACGTCTTCCTCGCGTTCTCTACCCGTCAGATCGACGAATATTGATGCGACGACCCGTCTACCGGGCTCAGGTCTCGAAAGCTTGAAGTGCACGATTGAAATCTTTTTCCCTGCAAAGACCTTAAGCAGCGACGCCAGCATTTCAGGTTTTTCCAAAGCGTATGGAACCAGTACAACGTGAAAACACACCACGTATCTACCGGGTAGATACGTGAAGCGCCCCACCTCATACGGCTCGCTCATATCCTAGGCACCAATATGACTTCATAGACCTAACTTATTTCTACTTATCTCGTAGAATTGCAAAAACCTGTAGAAAAATGCTGTTAAAATTAATGATTTCCGCGGTCATCCCTGTCAGAAACCTGATCTTTAACCATGAACCGTAAACTCATACCACACCCTAAAGAAAAGTTTATCTTCAACCGGTTCGGCGGCAATTCATCAATCTTGATAAATGTAGCATGGCCAAGCTAACGCGGTAAGAGTGTCCACTTCCGCGGTTTGAATACGTCATGGGAAGGAACGTAGAAAGTCATAACTCCATACTTAAGCAGTATAGTTATTGCGGAATATACGTACTCTATAAGAGCTTATAATTTCGGGCTTGAGATCTCACCAAAGTACGCTTTAGCATCGTTTCTGGCGACTTTTCATCCACTTAATTCAGAAGACTGCCCTTAGCCAGCCCCTATAGAAAGGGTTATATAGGCGTTAACCTGTGTATATACTGTGTATATACATGAGCGGTATAATAAGCGTTAGAGTGCCTAGGGAGCTAAGGGAGAAAATGAGGAAGTTCAGCTATGTTAACTGGAGCGAAGTGATCAGGGAGGCTATTAGAATACGTATAGAGATCGAGGAGAGGAAACAGCGTAAAATCAGGGCTGCCAGGGACATGGACAGGATCAGGAACAGGATTTTACAGTTATACGGCACTACTGACCACGACTCAAGCGAGGTGATCAGGCACTGGAGGAGGTTAAGAAGGTAGTGGTTGATGCCAGCGTAGCTGTCAAGTGGTTTGTCCCCGAGAAACACTACGAGAAAGCGCTGAGGCTCAGAGACGCATACCTGGATGAGAGAGTAGACCTAGTCACGCCAGACTTAATAGTATACGAGGTTGCCAACGCCCTCAGATTCCATAGAGTGTATAAACTGCCTCCAGAGGATATAGTGAGCGCCGTGAAGGATATTATTGACCTCGGCATCGTCAGAAGACTGAACTTGGAAGGCTGGTTAAGGGCAGCCGAGATATCAGCGGATAATGAAGTGAGTATATACGATGCAGTGTACGGGGCCATGGCCCTAATCCTCGACGGTGTCCTAGTTACGAGCGATGAAAAGCTCCGCGAGAGGATCAAGGATAAAGTAAGAATTGTAACATTAGATAAACTGGATCTTTCGACCTAGACAAGTACCAGGCTTTCCCATTGAGTTCAACAAGCTTCAGTGTTTCAACAGCCTTTGCTTCAGTGAGGCATCTCTGAGATCAGTTAAAAGATACACTGGTAGAAACACTGGGATATAATCCAAAACTATTTATCTATGGTGAATTTACATGAAGACTGGTGATTATATGTCAATAGTGGTGAAAAAAATTGATCCGCAGGGGAGGCTACTTCTCCCGAAGGAGATACGGGCAAAGCTCGGCGATACTGTAATCATCGTTGACCTAGGGGATAGAGTGGAGATTCTTCCACGGAAGAAGCATGATTTGACCAAGTACTTTAACGTATTCGAGATCGAGGAACTTAAGGAATGGGATGAAATGAAAAAGGATCTCTTCGGGTAAGAATATGCGTTTCGTAGATGCAAACGTCTTCATCTACGCTTTTGCCAAGCCACGGAAGAAGCCGCCTGAAAATGTTAAGGACATGAAGGCGAAAGCCCAGGAAATCGTCAAGAAAATTAGCGAAGGCGAAAA
>CAYSTQ010000025.1:0-12379 GCA_964433855.1 uncultured Thermoproteales archaeon | reverse complement strand
CCGAGACCTGAAGCGATAATTGATGGCATTATAAAGCTCCTTAAGAAAATGGAGGCTGAGATAAGTGGTAAGTAATGTTGAGGATATATTGAAGGAGGAGATCAAGGAGTCTGGAGAGCTAAAGGGGAAATATCCCTACATAAAGGTAGATGCAAGTAAACTACGTGATATAATACTGAAGCTCCTTAAGGCGTTTGATGAGGAGGTACACGTTATTACTATTACTGCAGTTGACTATCCAGATAAAGGGGTACTAGAGTTAAATTATGAGCTCTGGATCTACCCCATAAAGAAGCCCTTAATAGTTAAGGTGGAAGTACCTCGCGATAAACCCGAAGTTCCATCAATAGTGGATTTCAGAGCCGAAATTATATGTGAAAAGGGCGTATATTACGTGGATCAACTGGGACAGACGGTTTCTGTAGCTGATATGGGCAGAATGACTTATCCTAGATTTTTAGGTGCATATAAGGTTAACAATAGGTTCTATGGGTTTGTAAGGGAAAGCCTTCATCATTTAGTGGACTGCTTGCTTAACGAGGAAAAACCTATGATAAGCCCTGAGGATGGGCTTGCAAATACTAAAGTCTTAATAGCTATTCTGGAATCGGTTAAAAATATAGGTAGGCGTATTTCGATTTAGTAAAAAAATTTAAATATAGGTTTAGCCTCAAGCCGATTTTTTCACCGAAACATTTAAATATGTAACGCATGATTTACACAAGCACTTAAATATTTATATCGGTTAACGGGAGAGGAGGTGATAAATATGTTTAACTATGGTAGGGACTACGAAATCGGGGAAGAGGAAGAACGGCTGAAATGTCCACGCTGTGGTAACGAGCAACTAGTCTATGATTACGCTAGAGGAGAAATAATATGTCCAGTATGCGGCTTAGTTATCAGCGAGAGGACTATAGATAGGGGGCCTGAATGGAGAGCCTTTACTCCGGAGGAAAGGGAGAGGCGCAGCCGTGTTGGCGCGCCGCTTGAGAGAATAACTCCCGAAAGCCTTTCTACAGACATTGATTGGAGAAGTAGAGATGCTGCTGGACGTGAAATAGGGCTTAGACGCAAAATTGAAATGCTTAGGTTACGTAAATGGCATATTCGAACCAGGGTTCAGTCATCGATAGAACGGAATCTTGCGCAGGCATCGATCGAGCTTGAGAGACTTAGTTCGCAGCTGGGGCTTCCTAAGAGGATCAAGGATAGAGCTCTTGAAATTTATAGGAAAGCACTTGAAAGCGGTTTGGTGCGTGGTAGATCTATAGAGTCTCTTGTAGCCGCTTCCGTATATGCGGCTTGCCGTGAAATGAGGATACCTAGGACTTTAGATGAAATATCCAGGTTTACTAGAGCTGGCCGTAAAGATGTTGCTAGGTGCTATAGATTACTTATACGGGAGTCTACGGTTGAGGTGCCTCTACCCAATCCAGTCGATTTCGTGCCGAGAATAGGTGAGCTTTTGAAGCTTAGCGCCACCACTATTAGGAAGGCAATGGAGATATTGAAACAGGCTAAGGAAGCAGGGCTTACTGCAGGCAAAGACCCAGCTGGCCTGGCTGCCGCAGCCATATACATCGCGGCTCTTTTAACAGGAGAGATAAGGACTCAGAAAGAGGTCGCTAGAGCAGCTCAGGTAACTGAGGTAACCGTTAGGAACAGGTATAAGGAGCTCGCCAGAAAACTTAAGATACGGTTACCGATAAGATGAGACTCTGTTTCTAAGGGAATTCTTTCAGGGCATGCGGGTACGGGTCGTGGCCTAGGGTCCATTTGCCTATTTTAGGTACTGGTGGCATTCTTCGTTTATGCTCAGTTGTTTTAACTCTTCTGAGTATAACCATCGCTTTTTCCGACGTTATTCCCGTGGCCTCTATAGCCTCTTTCGGTGCGAGCCCTAAGTCAAACACTGCGTAAAGTAGCGGATCTATTTCTTCATATGTGAGGCCTAGCTCTCTTGAAGCTTCATGGCCTTTCCATAACCGTGGGCTACTTGGCTTCATAGCAACTTTATGTGGAACTCCCAAGTAAAGCGCCATTTTCCTGACCTGGGTCTTGTATAGGTCGCCTACTGGGAGGAAGTCTACTGCTCCGTCTCCATATTTTGTAAAATATCCTATTAATATTTCACTTTTATCACCGGCCCCCAACACGCATAGGTTGTTTTTATTCGCGTAATAGTAGAGGATGGTCATACGTATACGGGCTAGCAGGTTGCCGTTGGCTATTTTCGAGTCTTCACTGAAGAAGGGAAGGGTTTCAGCGTAGCTGTCCCTTATCTTGCCTATATCAACTAGGTGGTGTTTAACACATAAAGCCGATGATAAAGACATAGCGTCCTCTACATCATCCCTAGGCGTTACATCCCGATAAGGCATTATTAAAACGGTAACCTTGTTAGACCCTAGAGCTTTAACCGCTAGATAGGCAGTGGTTGCCGAGTCGACGCCGCCGCTAAGCCCTAGTACGACGCCGTCAGCGCCAGCTTTCTCCACTTGCTCCTTGATGAACTGCATTATCTTCTTAGAGGATTCAGCATAGTCTATATCTAGGTCTTCAACACCTATTTTTTTCAAGAGATATCACCTCATGCAGGCTACGACGCAGCTCATCGTATGTGTCGTATAAAGCCTCTGGTATAACTTTTGTGTTTGATATTATAGGCATGAAATTCGTATCCCCGCACCATCTTGGAACTATATGTACATGTATGTGGTCTTCAACCCCCGCACCGGATACTCGACCTATATTTACACCTATGTTGAAGCCTTCAGGACTGTAAGTATTTTTTAGTAGACGTACCGATAGCTTGATTAGGCTGAATATTTCGGTGACTTCAGTGATTTCCAGTTTTTCTAGGCTGGCTACATGTCTGTAGGGGGCGACCATTATGTGGCCAGTATTGTATGGGAAGAGGTTTAAAAGTATAAACGCCGAATCTCCTCTGTATAATACCAGTTTATCCCTATCATTCTTAGAATCTCTGGCGTCGCAGAAGATGCAGCCTTTAGGTTTCTTTATCTTGGCTAATTCCCGTATGTACTTCATTCTCCAAGGCGCCCATAGTCTCTCCAAGGATTACACCCCGTGAAACTCTATATGTGGCTCAGCGGTACTCTTGCTCATCAAATTCAGTAAGGCGCTTTTCATCATAGCCATCACCTTAATCTCCTAATGACCACTACTTATTAAAATGCATATATCATCAGTAGATGTGGAAGAGACATGCCGGTGCTAATACGTGCAAAAGGGTTTTTATCAGCTAAAGATTTTGATGAATACCTACGGCTAGTTAAACGAATAGCTATATTTGACCCCGGGAATAAATCCTGGATATTTGATCCAAGTGTCGCCTCCAGAAATATTCAAAGTATTAACGAACTTAAAGCCATCATAGAGTCGTTAAAACACTACGCCGTGTTTTCTCCCAATGTTTCCGCAATCCTAGAAGAATATGTTAACTACAGTAATACCGTTGTATTGTCTGGTACCCCCATATCATTTAGACTGCCCAGGAAGATCCCCCGGAAAATGTTCATGGAGATATTGAAATATGCGGCGTATGAACAGGGATTATTTAGACTTAAAAGTGTTTTCTATATTGAAAACGTCAAGGAGATCCTTGAGAAAGCAGGGTTTAAAGTTTTCTGTGATGTAGATATGGAAATGGCTAAAGAGAAGGTTTTGTCCTTCATTATTTCCCGACGGCTAGGCTCCCTTATCGTCACGTTTGAGTGTTTTGATGAATATGTTCTGAGAAAGCTTATGGAGTCATGTACTCTGAGATATTTTGTAGAACGCGCTTTGTTCGATGAAAACGGCAATTATCTTGAAACAATATTGCATGAAAGAAAACTTAAAGTTTGGAGACTTCTTAAGGAGGAAAAACGATTTGTTACAAGTGTTGGTCTTATAGACCGTGTAACGGATGCCTTGAAAAGCCTTGGACCAGCTAGAATAAAATATGAATTAAATGAAAGAGGAAAGATTCCATACGGTGTAGACATTAGTTTTAAGCTGTATCCGCATCAGAAAATAGCCTATGAATTATGGTCTAAAAAGAAGAGAGGAACCATAGCTATCTTTACACGGGGTGGTAAATCATTCATAGCCATGCAGGCTATAGCGGATCTTAAAGAGCCGACTATAATAATAGTCACTACCAGAGAGCTGGCCATTACCTGGAAAGAGTATCTGCAACGGTTTTTAGGGCTGAAAGAGGGGCAGATAGGATACCTAGGAGAAGGGCAGCGAATAATAAGACCTGTAACTATAGGGCTCTATAATAGCTGTGTAAGACACCTTGACGCGCTCAAGGGACGATTTGAGCTTATGATATGCGACGAATGTTTAACGCCCGAATCGGAAATCGTCGTGAATGGCTCAACGATAGAAATTGAAAGGTTTGTGGATAAATTCTTCGGCGGGGATGAATGGGGGTTCGCTCCGTGCAGTGGGTCTACATTGCATGGAGGGGGGTCTACTGAAATACTCTACGTTTTCAGAAAACCTTTTGACGGATGGCTTATCGAGGCGTTAACTGAAAATGGCGATTGTTTACGGATGACGCCGACACATCCAATATATTTTCTGAGGAATGGAATGAAATACGTGGTACCAGCTATTTATCTTAAAGCAGGTGATAAACTGATTTATTGGACTGAGAAAAGCCGGGCGATAGAAATCATTCGTCTACGCCGCCGTTATTATAAGGGATACGTATACGATCTCACTACAGCATCACATTTCTTCCTTTTTGACGGCTTCCTTACGCACAACTGTCATCATGTACCGGCCAACACTTTTAAAGAGGTAGCGATAGGACTAGACGCCTTACACCGCTTAGCATTATCGGCTACGCCCAAGCGTAGGGATCGTAACGAGGAGCTGTTGTTCGCCTTATGCGGACCATTACTGGTAGAGCTGGATTACAAAGCTCTTCTTGAGCTTAAAATGGTGGCGCCAATCGAAATATTTGAAACGGTATTCGTTTCCGGGTCTGACGAAAAAGTGAAAAGGCTAGTAGAGATATTGAGAAAACATGAAGGCGAGAAAACCATAGTTTTCACCCAATATCTTAGAACTGCACGCGAGCTTTATCTGAAACTAAGATCTCTAAACTTTAAAACCGCCCTTATAACTGGCGATACTCCACAGGGCGCCAGATACCGGGCTTTTAGGGAGTTTAAGGAGGGTCAGGTCACCGTTATAGTGACCACGACGGTTTTAGACGAGGGAATAACTGTTCCGGACGCTGAGGTAGCCGTAATATATGAAGGCAGCGGTGAGGCTAGGCAGATGATCCAGAGAATAGGAAGAGTGTTAGGATATGTTCCAGGGAAAACCGCTAAAATCTATGAAATAATAGACGTCACGAACCTGCAGGAGAAAAAGGCTTTCTTTAGGAGAAAGTGGGTTAGAGAGCTTTACATGTTCCCTGAAGTTGAGAAGTATGTCCGGAGAGAGAAACATGGTGAGGAGTTCGAGGAAAAGGGTGTTTTTTCCTATCAGACTAAGCTAGATTTGAACTAGTAGCTACCAGAATCTGTTTAGACACGTCTTATTAGCAACGGCTATCAGCCCTGGAATTCTCTGTTTAATCCTGATCTCGGTAAGGGTTAACGGTGATCTAGATTCTGAAGATCTTACTCTATCCATGTTTTAGACTCTATTTTTTCCGGGAGGTAGTTATGCGATAGGAACTTGAAGCCATGCCCAGACAAGGCCTCTATTTCAACCTTTTCCTTTCTTCTGAGAAATAGTTTTAATTGTTCCCGCCAGGCCTTTGATTTAAACCATGGATATGACAGAAGCTCCTTTGCCCGTTTAAGATCGGTATCTGTGGCTTTTATAATGTAGTTCCTGGGTATTTTATATTCGTCAATATCCGTAACCGCGACGCCAATAAATCTGGCGCCAGGCGTAGCCAACCGTTCACTTTCGTAGCTCAGCGATATCGAGCCGCTTCTATACACGGAATATATGTAGAACCCATAGCTGTCACAGTCCGTTAAAACGTAGACCGGTAAATTATATTCTTCCCAAAGCCTTCTAACCATTCTTCTAGTGCTTCTATCAGGCTGCCCTTTACCAGTTATCAGTATACAGTTTTCACGTCTCCAATACTCCTCCTCGTTTAATCGCTCGAAGATTGCGTCCTTCTCTACTACAAGTACGTATTCTGCCTCTACCTTCACTATTTCTAGCCTATCAGGGTTTGGAGGGATGGCGTATGCACCGCTCCCCATTCGGCTTAAATCTATATCGTATCCTTTAGACCTTATAATCATATTACCCACGATTTTGCCCTTAGCATCGTGCATGATACCCATATGCTCTCTAAGCAGGCCGGTAGCAACCTCTATATCCCGGATAACCGAGTCAGACTCTGTCTGCGTATCCCATGTCTCCTCCTTACGGTTCCTACCTAGGTGATCTTTATAGACTATCGTGTGTTTTCCAGTATAATACAGGTCACGTATTGTAGGATAATCGCCTTCTCTTCTAGCCCTTATTATTATAGAGAGCATAAGAAGCGTCTGCATAAATTTTTTTGATTCTCTTAAGCTGAAGAAATCGCGGCGGGCTTTACGTGGCCCTAGCTTAAGTATTCTGTTAACTGGATCCCATACCGTATTGCTTAGACTTCTAACCGGTATTTCAATGTAAGGCTCTTTCCCAGACAATACTAGGTTAGCAATCTTTTTACCAAAGCTCTCTAGCCGTCGTAACACCTCCTCTTCCGATGGAGCCGCTGAATTCATTCGCTGACCACCTTTGCTTTAACTAATTCACTTGTAACCAAAATGTTTTTCTCAAGCATTTTAGATAATGACTCCTCAAACACTTTAGCATCAGTACCGCATATTTCAGAAAGAGCCCTAGCAACCTCCGGTATATACTTACTTATACCCACTTTCTTCCTAGCCACAGCGTGAACGCGTTCCATCCTGGATATATGGCTTCTAAGCCTTCGAGCCGCTTCCTTCAGGGCGTTCTCTATTTCACGCTCTATTTCCGGCACATCTGCTATAGCTTCTTTACCGACCCCTTTAAACGGAACCTTTGTTGAACAGACATGCACTATAACCGCTAGCGGTGCCGGGAACGATACTTTGTAATAGGACCAATCCACGCTATCGACAATCTTTCTGGAAACATCAGCTCCCTCATCGTATAGCAACGGGATTTTATTAGCAAACCTGTAAAGCAATGGCCTGTCCTGCGCTGGGATCTCTCCACTGTATGCTACGGCGACCTCGACAACAAATGGATGGCCACTATACGATGATGGCCGCCGTGTCACAGCCGTAACGTATTCTGGTTTGAGAATGGCTTTAACGCCTTTTTTAAGCAAAGCCTCTCCAAGAGGAGACAGTGTGACTGGTCTAGGCCTCCTCCATTTAGGAAATTCACGCATTTTACGGGCAAGCTTATCTATTTCTGAAACCTTAAAACTGCTGACTGGACGCTTGCCGTCTATCCCAGCCCATTCGAGGAAACGGGAAACTATTCCTTCACCAACACTCTCAAATCTCCTGGCTAGAAAGTCCTTCAATGAGAGATCGCCAGCACCCTTCATCATTCTTTTAAGTAGCTCTATGTCGACGCCATATGGATGGGGCTTTCCCTCTCGAGGCGGTTTGGGAAGCTGTTTAGTAGCCCTAGGGAAAACAAGCTCTTTCTCCGGGCTTTTAAATCTTATCTCAGCGTACGGAGCTATAATTGCTGTTCTTCTAATATACTCCTCTACACGCCGTCTAGCGCCTTGCCATTGACCCTCAAGGGTAAGCCTAACTACCGTACCGTGCCAGAACCTTGTTTTTCTATATACGTTTTCCTTGATTATCACCGGAATATTCCTAGAAATATCTATCATCAACTCAAATTCGTAAATATCCGTCGAGCTGGGCGTGGAACTCCTGACGAATATGGGCTTTCCAGTGGTTATTTGAGAATACAGAACAGCCATTTTAACACCTAGTCCGAAGATACCGCGGCTTTGCCTCAGAACATATTTTGAACCGTAGAAAACCCTGCCGAAAACCTGCGGTACTTCATTTCTCGGCACGCCTATACCGTTATCCTCTATGGAGACGGACACTCTGTTTGGATCAGCCTCGTCTAGGCTAACCTCTATCTTGATTCGAGGGAGTATCCCGTAAAGCTCTGTGGCATCAAGAGAGTTCTCAACAAGCTCTCTTATAGTCTGGTAAACCGCTCTGACAGGGTTGGAAAAACCAGCTATTTCCCTGTTACGGTAAAAAAACTCAGCTGCGCTGAGCCCCTTATACTCCTCATTGTTCACGGCCATACCTACCATGATAATTCACCGCTTCCAGAATAGCGTCTATTTAGCCTTATCACATAGGCATTCCTCATAACCTAGCGCAGCTTATATTTATTATGCTGTCCTGAACAAAGGATATCTTCTTAAAAGAGCCTTTAAAGGGGTTCAGAGCCTAGCTTGCACATCATCATGTCAGCGCTCCATAAACCCTCATCACGTTAACTAGGGCTGCTCAATATTTATCACAGGCCCGTTATCCCCATGCGTGAATTTATATACCACTCCTTTATAACCCTCTCCCCATATTTTGGCAGCGTCCCTAACCAGTTTTGAATATCTTTGATCCTGCGTAGCAACTATGATTTGTCTGATCTCTTTAAGTTCGCTAAAAGCCTTAATCATCGCCTCACGACATTCTTGGTCTATATTAGGTATTGGCTCATCCAATATTAAAAACGAGATCCTATGCGGCGCAGTGCGGAACAACGCCGTAAGGAGGCATAGGGCAACTATTGACTTCTGACCGTCGCTCATCCTCCTTAAAGCGGGAACCCATGAGCCATCAAGACTTCTCCTAGCATAGATTTCGTACTCGCTTCGTTCGTATTCGCCAGCTCCACCGCGTTCAACCCGTATTTCGAGTGCGTCAAAATCACCGTAAACATATATCTTTCTGAAAATCTCGTTCATTACATTGTTTATCTTCGAAAGAGTCTCCTCTCTTAGCTTTCTTTGAGAGGCCCTGAATGCCCGCTTAATCTTGAGAACATCGTCTTTAAGTCTTTTAGCCGAATTTAGCTTCCTTTTTAGGACACTCCGCTCCTTTT
The DNA here is from genome assembly GCA_964433855.1 of uncultured Thermoproteales archaeon. Lineage (GTDB taxonomy): Archaea > Thermoproteota > Thermoprotei > Thermofilales > CAYSTQ01 > CAYSTQ01. The sequence goes on along the minus strand of CAYSTQ010000025.1, from coordinate 3,256 downwards.
GAAATCTTAACGCTTCATCTAGAGCCGCCATTAATTTTTTATGTTCCTTCTTTAAATATTGTATGTTAAAATTTATCTGTTTAAGCTCTCCCTGCAGTTCATAATATTTATCTCGAAGCAACTCTACATATTCTGGATCATAATTTAATTCCTTCAACTGTTTTTCAACTTCTTTTAACATGGCTCTATACGTGTTAAGATCCTTTAAAATACGGCTTTCTTCCTCAATGCTTCTGAGGATCCTCAGCGTTTTCCTGATCTTATCAAGCATCTCATCGATCTCATTCAGCTGGAGAACCGCCTCTTCCATAAGTGCTTTCAGATCTGCCAATTCGGCTTCTACATGCTCCAGCTCCAACCTAGATGCGTTCAGGTCTCTATTTACATTATTAAGTTCAGCAATTAGGGGCATTATCTCAGAAAATCTATTTATTATTGTCTTTAACTCAACCATTTTCCTTTCTATATTGGCCTGTTCCCTAAACTGGTGCTCTGATTTTGCAGCTAAATCGTCTATCTTCTCTCTCAGCTTTTCAAGACTTAATGAAGTATCACAAATTGGACATTTAGTTTCTTTAGTTGAGAAAAGTCTTAGCAATATATTTCTAAGACTTGAAAAATATGCAATCCTGCCCTGTATCTCTGCCAGCCTCTTCTCTAACGCTCCCAACTCTTTCTCCACGATTTCCACTCTTCCAACTTCACGTAGCAGTTTTTCGTACTCTTTTTGGTAAGGTTCAAGCATAGCGGCTTTGGCAGATAGCTTTCTGATACTCGCCAATAAACTACGTCTGTTTGCCTCAGCTTCCGAGACCTGATCTCTTAGTTTAAAGAGATCACGGCTGATTCTTTTCCTCACATTTTCTATAGCTTCCCCGCATTCCTCTAGAAGCATTACTAATTGAGGAATATTATCAACTGTTACTTCGATCTTTCTTATTTTTTCAGAGTAATCATGCAGTAACAATTCTTCTAGAAAGCTAACCAAATCTCTCTTTAAGGCTTTTATTCTAAGTAATGAGCTCGTTAATCTTTTTTGCCCACTAAGCCTCGTTTCTAGCCGTGAGACAATGGCCTTGTAGCCAGCTACTTCCTCCTTAAGCTTGCTATACTCAGACTCGATCTCCTCGTAAAGCTCTAACTCCTCTGCACATTTATTTAACTCCTCTGACAGCTCATCACGTCTGTCTTCAAGATCCTTTAACGCCGTTTCTAACTCTTCCATTTTAGAGGATATAGCGTCTATATCAAGCTCTTCAAGCCTACTATCTATAATGTCTAGCTGTTTCTCTAACTCAGCTATTTTTTCCTCGATCATTTTAGTTGATATTGATCTAAAGATCTGCTCGAGAACCGCTATACCGAACAATCTATCAATAGCTGCTGCTCTCTGCCCAGGACTACCATATATTATTGCCTCTAATTCACGGTGTCTAACATATATTTGTCTAGAGAAGTCGTCTACGTCTAAGTCCGTTATCTTCACTATTTCCTCTGTTAAAGAGTCACTACTTGCATTTTCAAGCACACGTTTTCCGTTGATTAGAAGCGATCCTCTGCTGGGTTTGCCGCGCTCCTTCCACCTGGTGACAACATAGCTATTGCCATCCTGATCAATAAATTCTAACCGGATCCTTGCCGCATTTGAGAAATCGTTTATCAAGTCATCTAGTTTTAAGAGTCTTGTAGTTCTTACATCATACGTCGTTCCAAACATCGCATATTCAATGGCGTTAAGAACAGTCGTCTTGCCAGATCCGACGGGGCCGAGCAACACTATAGTATTAAAATCCAGGTTAAGCCTGATCTTATCTTTAACATATCTAAATCCCTCTAGCTCTAGACTTTTCAGAAGAATTCCCCTCAAACCCGCACACCTCCTTCAGCATTTCATCAAGTAATTCCTCCACAGCTCTTCTACGGCCCTTCATATACGCATCATAGATGCGTACCGCTAACCTAAACAGTTCCTCGTCCTGTAACTCGCCTCGAAGCAGGGTAGCCACATGTTCTCTAAACTCGTTACTCATCGCTCCCCCCTCTTTGTCCGAGCACGTCTAGCCACGGATTATCTATTATAAACTCCGGTATTTCCGGTTTTGCTTCTTTCACCGTTTTACGAACAAGTTTTTTAGAGATGCCCCCTGGGGTTTTAATGGGTTTTTCCGTTAGCGAATCCACTCTAGAGGATAGCTTTCTAACTTCGGCTTTCACAGTGTTTAAATCTTCTTCAAGAATCTTTAAACGTCGAATAAACTCATTTAGCTTCCCTGATACCCGGTCTAGCCTCTCTTCAAACCTATTTAACCTGTTTTCAATGTCCTGAACTAGCTTTTTATCAATTAAGGGATAGGGTCTCTCCTGGGGCTTAGCTGGAACGGTCTCGATAACGTCACCCTGTGACTTAACTATAAATAGGCCTATTCCAGCATCCGAAAGAGTTTTACCATCTATAATCAACGGTGATACCAGCTCCTCTGGTAATGCTAGATATACTTTTTCAGCGTAGGCCATTAATTTAGTAAGCTTTACAACTTCATTATTCAGAGTTCTTCTAAGCTTTGCTGGACTTAGGTCTTCACACACTATCTTTACAACCACCATATTATTGCCATCTCTAAAGGCAAGATCAAAAAAACTCTTTAATTCATCAGGTATCCTTGTTTCCTCGGGCAGTAATAATCTAAAATTCCTTTTTTTAACCAAAAAATCCCTAATATACGACAGATACACACTCCGTTCAGCTGACACCTATCAGACCCCATTCATCTCCACTTATACCAGCCCTCCATACGATCCCAGCTCCAGAGATAGTCATCTGGCACAGCGATACTATACACTATACAGCCTTTCCAGACAGAGCACTGCGGATCTCTAGTCAGCTCCACGTTAGCGTCCACGCCCCGCTCATTAAGTAGTAAGCTCATCTTAGTCGCGGCGTCTACTGCCACATCTTCGAATCCGTGTGGAACCTTCCAGGCAAAGTTTCCACCGCTCAATATTATCTTACGGTATAGATGCGGCTGAAGCTCCAATGGAGTTTTCTGAGCAGCTTTAATAACGGCGTCAGCCATGTTTATGGTGCCCTCCACTATTTCATCACCTATTCTAGTATCCCTAGGCCTTAGCATGCCTCTTTTATAGAAGCTTTCAAACACCTCATTTTCCGGGTCGAAAATGATCTCACCTATCAGGAACCTCATCCAGGAATTCTTGCCTAGATCTATCACGGTCGGCGTATTAGGTATTTTATACA
>CAYSTQ010000024.1:0-12411 GCA_964433855.1 uncultured Thermoproteales archaeon | reverse complement strand
CTCTTCAGAGAATGAAAGCACTGTTCTGTAATGTGCAGTGCACAGCCAAAGCCTTAATATTTCTGGTCGCCATTTCCTAAAGGCTTCTTTGAGAGACACTATGTTTCCAAGGGACTTGCTCATCTTCTCTCCTTTAATCATAAGCATGCCGCTATGTAGCCAGTATTTAACCCACGGTCTAACATTAAGCGCCGCCTCACTTTGAGCACGTTCATTTTCGTGATGTGGGAATATCAGGTCAGAGCCGCCGCCGTGAATATCTATTCTATCACCTAGATATTTTGTTGACATAACGCTGCATTCAATGTGCCAGCCGGGCCGTCCATAACCCCAAGGGGATTTCCAGGAAGGTTCCCCGGGTTTAGCCGCCTTCCATAACGCGAAGTCATAGGGATGTATCTTTTCCGATGTAACTCCCTCTTTCTGATCCCATGCCTTTTTCTCTCGTATATTACTCAGTCTTCCGTAGTCATCGAAACTATCCACGTTAAAATACACGCTACCACTAGCGGTTACATAGGCGTATCCCTTATCTAGAAGTCGTTCAATGAATTTTATTATGTCATCTATGTGTCTAGTGACTCGGGGATGGAAATCTACGTTCACATTAAGTTTTTCAAGGCTCTCTAAGTAATCCTTAGTGTAAGTATCAGCTACCTCCGTCCAGCTGATGCCCTCATTGGAGGCACGCTTTATTATTTTATCATCTATATCAGTTATATTTTGCACATGAAAAACATTATAACCTTTAAGACGTAGATATCTTTTAATTACATCGAACGCGACGTAAGTACGTGCATGGCCTAAGTGACTATAATCGTACACTGTTGGTCCGCATACGTACATCTTTACAAATTCTGGAGAGAACGGTTCGAATACTTCTACAGTCCTAGATAATGTATTGTATACTTGCAACACAATAGGCACCGCCTCCACGAGCTATTGTTTGGATCATACATATAATCTTTACCGCTTTCTTTAGAACACTGGCCTTATCTGATCGAGAAATTTACGACGGCTATTGTTTTAATTATATTGGGTTGATAAAATAGAATTATATATTAATGGTTAACTATAATATCATTAAAACTACTTAACAATGTAGGTCTCCCCGCTTTTTTGCAGCAATCCTTGGGAGCATAGGCTTTCCAGGGCCAAAAGATAATACTCGTCGCCGACGTCTATGCCATACCATTCAATAAACTTCGCTTTAATTTCGGATATTCGCCACGCCTTCTTGTTTTTCCCCTCTTCTGAAAGCATTTTTTGGATAAACTGTGTGGTATCCTCAAGCCGACACCAAGGATACTGATACCACACCCACTCCCTAACGTCTTCAACGTAGAAATCAGGTTTTATTTTACATACAGGGCTAATCCATTGCATGGTAGCTACCTTAACATCGTCAGGTTTGCACTTTTCCGTAATATGTTTTTTAGCTACAATTATCGATTCTCCTGTATCAGCTATGTCGTCAACTATTAACGCCTTTTTCCCATTCATATCTACGTTAACAGGGTACTTGACGTGAGCCTCAGTGGTAACTTCAGCTGCCTTACCCCAGTGCAGCACTTGGACACTAACCAAGTCGTTTACATCTAGTAAGTCACACAGCAGTCTTGCGGGTATATAGCCTCCACGAGCAATAGCAATGATGATGTCTGGTCTATATTCTGCTTCTTTGATCTTCCTAGCTAGCTCCTGGCACCAACGCATTACCTCTTCCCAAGCCACTAATTTAGTGTTAATCTTAGCCATTTCCTCCACCAAATTGATAATATTTGTAGAAATAGATTTAAACTTAGGCATGGGCTTCTCATGATTTTTTAAACAAATGTTTAAAAGAAACATCTAATATTTTTTCATGGCTATTTTTAGAACCCATAGGTATTTAACAGTCTCTTCAAACTCTCCAGTCGGATTTAAAACCGTAGTAGGGTAGAACTGCCGGCGATGGCCAGTGAAGGTAGCAGTATTATTTTCAGGAGGGAAGGATAGTGTTTACGCTACACATTGGGCCATTATGAGAAGTTTTAGAGTCGTATTAGCTACTGTTAAGCCCCAAGCCTCAAGCCCATATTTATACCACCGTCCAGGCGTAGAACTCGCTAAGTTAGCAGCTGAAGCCATGGGGCTACCCCATTTCTACGTGTCTGCCGGAGAGAACCTAGAGGATGAAGTTGAAGCATTAAGGGTTCTTCTTCAGAGAGCTATTGATGCATATGGTATAGAAGGAGTAGTATCAGGAGTTTTACTATCCGACTATCAGCGTCTAACCGTGGCTTCAGTAGCAGACGAGCTAGGCCTAAAAATATTCACGCCTCTATGGAGGTGTGACCAAAGAAACTATATGTTTGAACTGGTTAATTCGGGATTTGTTTTCATGATTCTTTCAACGTCGACGCTGGGGCTGGGACCAGAATATATCGGGCGGCCTTTAAATAGGAGCGATATAGAAAACATAGTGAATGTGGCGGACCGTTACGGCTTCAACCCGGCTTTTGAAGGAGGAGAGGCTGAGACACTTGTTCTAGAGGCTCCGCTTTTCAGGCGTAGAATCAGGGTGAAGGGGTATCGTGTTAGAACAGGAACATTTTCATGGGAGTTCAGGATATTGAAAGCCTGGCTGGGAGATGAAGCTTAATGATACTTAAAAAATGTAGCCTGGTTATTACTGGTAACCCCAGTATGCCCTATTTACGGGATGTCGACATATGTATCGAGGACAATGTAATAACAGAAATATCCGGTAAAGTAAGCTGCAGAGGAGAGGAGACTGTAGATTGTAGTGGTAAGATAGTGATGCCGGGATTCGTGGATTGTCATACGTTTACGGAGGATGTCTTCCTTCTTAACCTGGTTGACGGAGTCGACGGGGAGGACGTTGAAGAGGCAATCAGACGCATTAAAGATGGTATAGGAGTAGCCGAGTCAAAGATGTATTCGAAAATAGTTGCGATGGCAGCTGCCATGTCAGGGGTTGTAAAGGTTATAGGCGCGTGCTTTAAGCCGTTTGAGGCTATTAAAGCGTTTAAGGATATAGGAATAGGCCTTCTAGCCGGTTTAGCCGTTTTCACGTCTGACGAACTTCAGGCAGCTGTAAATACCGTTAGAAACAGCTTTAGAGAAGGGAAGGAGAGGCTATATGAGCTGTCACTTGCATTAATGAGCTTATGTGACGACGCCGACTGGGACATTGTCAAGGCTTTACTTGATGAGGACATAAAGGTTCAGATTAGGCCGGCTGCCTATCGACGCGAAGCGTTACTATTTCGCCGCAAACACGGGGTTTTCCCAGTCCAGTACCTGGCTCGGCGAAACCTTCTTAGTGGAAATACTATATTGACGAGGATCGGCTGGGTTACAAGCTGGGAACTAGGCCTCATTGCTGAGGCTGGCTGTAGCTGCGTTTTCTGTCCAATTGCCGAATTTACCAGAGCAACGGGAGGCTTTTCCCCAGTGAAGGAACTACAAAAACTAAACGTTAATGTAGGGATAGGTAGCGGAGGAGCAGCATGGTCGGGATTATTAAGTTTCTTCGATGTTTTACGTGGAGGGCTCTGGGCTCTAAGAAGCGGGTACAGCAGTGTAGATATACGTTCTGCAAAGATCTTCCGCATGGCTACATCGGAAGGAAAAGCCATTTCAGGAGGTGTAGCCAGCCGCATTGCTGAAGGAGAATATGCCGACCTCGTAATATTAGGTGGGGTTACAGCAGCATTATGTCTCTCTATGGGGATATCTCCGGAATCAGGCATTGTCATGCACTGCTCATGGGGGGATGTTGAAGCCACTATAGTGGATGGCCGTATAGTTTATGAAAAAACGCTCAGTAGGTCCTGGCTGGAGAAGATAAACAAATTAGCGCTAAAGCTGAAATCGCTAGAAGGCGTTTTAACAGAGAAGTAATGGGATTCAGGCTGGGTTTATTAAGGCAAAGACATAATCACTAGGGAAAACGATAAAAGTTATTTGCTAAAATAAATAAAATGTTTAATGACGAGGCCTGCATCGGCTGAACCAAGTGATGAATAGCGGGCTTAACGACTGACTAGGATTCGCTTTAAACCCTGATAATTGGGGCTATACTTTTTACTCAAAAATATATTAAGATCCTAATCTATGGAAGCAGTTATGATCACCAGCCTGCGTGAAGTAGATCTACACCTGCATGCTGGTTTAGAAAGAAACGTCAGCATGAACGATCTTCTAAACTGGTGTGAAAAAGACGGTCGAAAAATAGTTTCTCTAATAGACCATGATTTTCTCTACTGGCGAAGCCCAGAGGAATTTAGAGCTTGGCTGTCACGAAAAGGATTTAAGCAACGGTATAGCTGTGGTGTAGAAGGTATAAGACAGTTTTTCGCCCATGTGGCTCTTCAGCGTGAGAAACGTAAACATAGAATCAAGATATTTCAAGCCATCGAGGTTTACAATCAAAAGCTAGGAACAACCGAGAAGCTTGCCAGTCTACCTATAGACCTATACATCGGACTGGACATATTCGCTCTGGAGGTTCGGACCTACGGTGACCAGCCAGGCGCAGGAAAAGAGCTTAGACGTTGGGCTGAAGCGCTAAGTAGACTCTGTATAGAAAGGGACCTTATAGGTATTATATGCCACCCGTTCATGTACACCTATGAAAAGATACTGAAGTCTGGATCCGTAAGTCCAGAGCTTCGGCGGGCTGGGACAATATATTTGCCTGAGGAAATAGAATCCATGGTAGGGAGTTCCTGGCCCGACAGAGTGTATTTAGAGGTGAGCGGTAAACGTATAATAAACCTGTACCTGAACTATCCCAAGATATATAGGATGTTAGCAAATACGTTACGTCAACTTAAACAATTAGGGGTACCGTTCACCATAGGAAGCGATTATCACTCCGTGCCTCCAGGCATGCCTTATGCTCCAGAAAAACCCTGTGAGGAAGCTGGCTTACAGCTGGAGGATTTCAAAATAATAGATGCCTTGTTAGAAAGGTTTGAAAGGCGGTATTCATAAAGATGTTTGATACATCGAAAACACGGAAATAATAGGATGCGTCAATACCCTGCCTGTGTTTAGTAGGTAACCTATAGAGGTCGTAGGTAGCGGTTAAAATGATTAAAATAGATTTACACGTACATACAAGGTATTCGGATGGTAATGGAAGCATAGACCAGGTCATTAAGATTGCGCGGATGAAAGGTCTTAACGCTATAGCCATAACTGACCATGATACGACTCTTGGAGGTTTAAAAGCTCAGCGGCTAGCAAGTGACATAATTGTGATACCGGGTTATGAGACCGCGACTGATGCTGGCCACATCCTAGTTTTAGGCGTTAGAAAGCCTTTGAAAACACGTAACTACGTGGATCTCATTGAGCAGGCAAGGGATTGTGGAGCAGTAACTATACTTGCTCATCCCGTCACCGGGCCGCTTAAGATGCATAAATGGAGTACTGTTAAACCTAACGCGGTCGAGGTAATAAATGCCCTTTATCCTTTACCCAGGCTTCAAGTGTTCGTCAGCAAACTAATAGCTGGTAAACTTGGCCTACCTAGCACTGGAGGAAGTGATTCGCATGAGTTTAGTACTGTTGGAGATGCTTATACAGTTGTGGATTCGGACATGGATTACAGTAGTATACTTGAAGCTTTAATGAAAGGCCAGATGGCGCCTCTCGGTAGCTCGACGCATTTTAAAATTAGGTTGAAATTTTATATTAATAATATTAAATATAGGTCTAGATTTGTTCTATAGAATAATAAAAGTAATATATTTCATACAGGAATCTTAAATAAACCTGGTTCAAAATGCTAAGTAAGGTTAAACAGGGGGATGCTGAGATTTGCCGGAAGACCTAAATTTTAAACATTTTGGCTGGAGAGGCATATGGTTTAAAATACCGTCGGACTGGGACATGGTGGCCGAAGGTGGTACTAGAAGAAACGGGTATCTTAGAATAGATGACCCTGTAAGACCCAGGCTCGAAGTAAAGTGGGAACACGTCGACTTCGAGAAAGCTGGAACTCCTGAAAAGATAGCTGAAAACTATGTTGAAAATCTTAGGAAGGATTTCCTTAAACGTGCTAAAAAGATAGCTAAACAGCGAAAGATAAAAGTTGAAGAAGTAAAGATACCAGAGATAAAAATATTGAGCAGGGAAGAGTTGAAGATCATGGATCACGACGCGTATCTTATGCATATTAGGACTGAAGAAGAGGCATTATTTCTAACATGGTATTGTGAGAAAAGAGAGTTGCAGATTTCGCTTCAGCTAAACTTTAAAGGGAACGAATATGCCGTGCAGAAAGCCATATTCGATAAAGTGATTAATACAGCTGTTTGCCACAGCGAGGATGGATGGTCAGGGTGGTCACTTTACGGCTTCGTGGTCTTTGCTCCTTACGACGTAGAGCTGATTGCTCGTAAGATGACCACGGGGTTAAGCTACATAGTCATGGAGGCAGATAAAAGGAAAACATTTTATGCATTCGCGTATAGCAGTATGGCTAACGTGTTAATTGGCGAATACTACAGTGATCTAAAAGACTGGTATGTTAAAAATATGGTCAAACAAGCCTTAAAGCCCATAGGTAGAGTTAAAATGGAGGATTTTGTCGATGGAGCTGTCTTGGGGCATGAGGCAAAAATAGTAACGGCATCTATTCCAAGCATATTAAAGTCCCGGAAATATTATGGAAAAGGAGCAGTGTGGCTCTGCGATAAATCAAACAGAGTCCTGAGCGTACTGGTTCTAAACAAAGGGGAGAGCGCTGACGGTTTATTCGAAAAAATCATGTCGGGCTCGCGGTGTCACTGACTCTCTCCTCTAGCGCCATTAAGTAGGCGTCCTCCCCATCATTATAGTACCCTTTAATGGTACGTATGATTTTAAAGCCGAGCTTACTATACAGGTTTATTGCCGGAGTGTTTGATACTCTTACTTCAAGATAGTATTCGTTGGCGTTGTAATACTCTTTCATCGCCTTTATTGCAAGTCTCATCAAACCGGTTGCTATGCCTCTTCTCCTAGCCTGCGGTAACACCGCTAGTGATATTATATGGCCTTTCCTGGAAAGCCGCCGTCTGAAATTAGAAAAACCATACTCAACACGACACATTATATATCCTACTATCTCCCCGTTAAGTTCGGCTACTAGGAAAGCCTTAGGAAATGCCTTGTGATGTTCCATAAAGAAAAAATTCGGATAATTTTCCGGAAGGCATGTTCTGTTTATGTAAACCACTCGTTCAAGATCCTTGGGTTGGAACTCTCTTACGATGAAAGAAGGCAGCATGCCTTCTTCACCATCTATTTGTAAAGCACTTCAAGCTCCTTTAGCCTCTCGTAAATCTTATTCACGGCTATCTCAACTTCCCGCTCCTTCTTAGCACCAGTACAAACACATTTTCCACTCGAAAATACCAGTATCACCACGCGTGGATCAGACATTCTATAGATAAGGCCTGGAAACTGTTCCGGCTCATACATAGAGTTTTCAAGCAAGAAAGCCGCTCTTTCCAAATCTACCTCTGCTTTAAGATTGGCGCTAGCAACTATATTCTGTATCTTTACATCAGGCTCATTAATTATTTTTATTTTATGTTTCTTTAGAAGTTTTATTATATTACTTACAGCCTTAAACACTTCAGACTCTGATTTAGCTCCTGTACAAACCATTTTACCACTAGAGAATATTAGAGTAGCCGTCTTCGGTTTTGATAGTCTAAGCACGAGTCCCGGGAACTCTCGGATCCCAAGCCGCTAGGGCTTGGGATGTTCCGGATTATACTCAGCATTCGGGACTCGTGAAGCTATTTGTTCAAGATTGAGTTTTTGGTTAAGTGTTACAGAGGCTACTACGTTCTCTATCCTATAGCTTGGCCCTTTCAAGTACAACCCCCCTATTTAGTCTATTTTTAAAGCTTTCGGTGAACTTATATAGTTTCCGTTCCCCTTGTTTAAAATGATTAGCCCTTTTTACGTGGATATGGTATCATGGACAGCACTATTGATATAATTAATAGAAATATTATTATAACATATAAATACTTATTAGCGCTCACGGCCAATGATACTACTCCTAGATATGGGATCACAAGTACGACCTTACCAGCTATAGAATCCTCTGGAACCCATATGTGTGGATTATTCGGATTTCGGTCTGGCATAGAATTTGCATCTCCTTTTGTTAAAAAGCGTCGTATTCCATCTACAACCTTAACATCTATGACTCGATGTACTATAGGCTCTCCCCTATCGAAATATATTATTATATCACCTATATTTATACTACTCGAATCCACCCCTATGACTAGTATGAGATCGCCTACATGTAGGGTCGGCTCCATACTATAGCTAGAGACAACCGCTAAAGGTATTGGTGTATTAAGGATTAATTTAAGCAAAGGACTTAGAGAAAAAGTGAAGATGAGAATTCCTAGAACTATAATTATTGTCAAGCTGTGCTCTTTCAAGTCGTTTTTCTTGGTAGACGTATTTACTCAACCCCCAGGAACTGCATCTAGAAAACCATATTACTTATAGCCTAGAATTAAGGATTTCCGTACGTCATAAAAGCTACTATTACTTCGATAGAGAATAAAGAATCTCGTGATGTATTGGGTCCTCGCTTAAACTTTCGAGAAAAAAATATATAGAAGTGCTAATCATGCATTCAATGGATTACTGGAGGTGAATGACAATATGTCTCAGACGCTTCCCGTATTGGTTTTAAAAGAAGGTACGAGTAGAACGGTCGGCAAAGACGCGCGAAGAACCAATATATTGGCGGCTAGAGTGATTGCCGAAGCACTAGCCTCATCCCTAGGGCCTCGAGGAATGGATAAGCTATTAGTTGACTCCTTTGGAAGCGCCACAATAACGGGTGATGGAGCCACCATACTGAAGGAAATGGATGTGCAGCACCCAGCAGCCAAAATGCTGGTCGAGGTAGCTAAAGCTCAGGACGATGAGGTAGGTGACGGCACCACCTCAGTGGTGGTGCTGGCGGGTGAACTACTCAAGAACGCTGGAGAACTCCTGGATCAGGATATACACCCAGCCATAATAATAGATGGATACGAGAAAGCCCTAGAAAAAGCCCTTTCGATTATTGATGAGATAGCGGTATCCGTGAATCCCACCGAGAAAGAGACACTTATGAAAATAGCGAAAACGGCTCTCAGCAGCAAAGTAGTAAGCGAATACAAGGACTTCCTAGCTAAAATAGCCGTAGACGCAATACTTCAGGTCGCAGAGAAAAAAGATGACGGCTACGTAGTCGATCTAGACAATGTGAAAGTCGAGAAGAAAAAAGGCGAGTCGATAGAGGAGACAGAGCTTATCAAGGGAGTAGTGCTCGATAAAGAAGTTGTCCATCCGGGTATGCCCAAGAGGATAGAGAACGCTAAGATAGCCCTCCTTAATTGCCCATTAGAGATAGAGAAGCCCGAGTGGACTGCTAAGATAAATGTGACTAACCCAGAACAGTTAAAGGCCTTCCTGGATCAGGAAGCTGTGCTCTTAAGAAAAATGGTTGATAAGATAGCTAGCGTTGGCGCCAACGTGGTTATAACGCAGAAAGGCATCGACGACATGGCTCAGCACTTCCTTGCTAAAAGAGGCATACTCGCCGTACGCAGGGTCAAGAAGTCCGACATGGAGAAGCTCGCCAGAGCCACCGGAGCCAGAATAGTGACAAGCGTTGAAGATTTAACCGAAAATGACCTGGGCAAAGCAGCACTAGTTGAAGAGAGAAAAGTGGCTGAAGACAAAATGGTCTTTATAGAGGGTTGTCCTAACCCACGCTCAGTAACGATACTGGTACGTGGAGGCTCAGAGCATCTTGTAGACGAGGCTGAAAGAGCTATTCACGACGCTTTATGCGTGGTTCGCAACGTTATAAGGGAGCCTAAAATAGTTGCTGGTGGCGGCTCAGTTGAAATAGAGATTGCAAGGAGACTTAGAAGTTTCGCTAGAACGCTGAGCAGCAAGGAACAGCTTGCAGTAATGGCCTACGCCGATGCCTTGGAGCAGATACCGTCTATACTGGCAGAAAACGCGGGTATAGAGCCTGTCGACGCTATAGTGGAGTTAAGGAACAAACATGAAGGCGGAGAACTATGGAGCGGTGTTAACGTGTTAGCTGGCAAGATAGCTGACATGATGGATGCTGGCATTATAGAGCCTGCCGCGGTTAAGAAACAAACTATAAAGTCGGCTACCGAGGCAGCGATAATGTTATTAAGAATCGACGATATTATAGCTGCAGCGCCGCCTAAGGAGAAGAAAGGCGGTGAGGAAGAGAAATATTCAGGCGGAGAGTTTGACTGAAAAACTGTATGACCGCCGTAAAATCAGAATAATAGGTCCTAGAAAACTGACAAAATATGAACGGGCACGTATAGTTTGGGCCAGGGCGTTACAGCTAACGCTTGGAGCGCCGCCGCTCATAAAAATAACAACTAGAGATCCCATTGAAATAGCTGAAGAAGAATTAAAGCTTGGAGTATTGCCAATGATAATAAGAAGACGGCTACCCAGTGGTCAATATCAGGACATCCCACTTAAATATTTGTTAAATTCCTCTTAATAATTTTAGGTTTTATTAAAATCTATACTTATGCTCTCTGAAGAAACTATTATTGTTATTTCGTCCCCTATATCAGGCTTTTCAGGGAGTTTCTCCCATTCATCTTCTGTTAAAAGCAATGTTAATCTTGGGATCATTGCTCTCCGACCTCCAAACACAGGCATTGATCGGAGAACCTGAGATATTACGGGTACTATCTCTCTAGCTAATCCATTGCCTTTTCCCGACTGTACCACTACCGGTCCTGGGATTTCCCTCTCCTCGGCAAGTTCTAGTCTAATATATTTTTCTCCCATAATATCGGTTGTGAAACTTTTACTGGTTAATATAGCCTTAATTTTTATTCTCATCGTTCACCCCTTCTTATATCATCGGTTCGCCTAATAAAGATGTTTATGGGTTTTAGAGAATTATTTATTGTTGACTAATCGAAGATAACCGTTTTCTCGCGCTCTGATCCGAAAGATAGTATCTTCACAGGGACGCCGAGTTCCTCCTCGATCATTTCAATATAAGACTCTAAATTCCTGGGCAGGGCGGCTATCCCCTCTTCACGTATTCTTTTTATATTAAAATTATTCTCTCCCCAACCAGGATATTCTTTGTAGACAGGAACACATCTCTCTAGATCCCTTATACTAGCAGGGAACTCGTCAATATGTTTATTGTCTACTAGATATTCATGACACACTTTTATCTTTTTTAAACCGCTGAGCACATCCATCTTAGTTATAGCCAAGGAAGTCACGCCGTTTATTCTTACAGCATACCTTAAAGCTACAAGGTCGAGCCATCCTATACGCCTAGGCCTTCCAGTTGTAGCGCCATATTCGCCGCCCCTAGCCCTTATTAAGGACGCAAGATCATTCTTGATCTCTGTTGGGAAAGGGCCGCTACCCACTCTTGTAGTATAAGCCTTCATAACACCTATGATCTCGCTTATACAGGTTGGCGGGATTCCTGTGCCTGTGCATGCCCCACCCGATATGGTGTTTGAAGACGTTACAAAAGGATAAGTTCCGTGATCGATATCTAGAAGCGTGCCTTGAGCCCCCTCGAAAATCACCGTTTTTCCGCTTCTTATTAAATTAAGCAACTCCTTAGATACGTCTCCAACGTATTTGGATAGTTTCTTCGAATAAGACAAATATTTCCGAGCCAGTTTTTCTACGTCGAATCCGGGGTTGACGCCATAAACGTTTTTTAATAAGAGGCTTTTCATGCCTGCTAAATCGCGGAGACGTTCCTGGAAATACTCGTTGTCGAGCATGTCGATCATTCTGATACCAAAACGGGCGGCTTTATCGGCGTAGGTGGGCCCTATTCCCCGTCTAGTGGTTCCTACGGCTGCTTTACCTCTACGCGCGTCTTCTGCCTCGTCCAGGCGTTTATGAAAGTCGAAGACTACGTGGGCTCGCGGACTTATTTTAAGCCGTACCCTGATCCCCTCTCTCTTAAGAGTATCTATCTCGTTCAAAAGAACTTCTGGATCTACGACGACTCCGTTACCTATGTATAGCCTGCATCCACGTAATGCTCCAGAAGGCAACATATGAAAAACGTATTTCTTACCGTTTACGACAACCGTATGTCCGGCGTTAGCACCTCCTTGATATCTTACGACGCCAGAAGCTTTATCAGATAGGACATCAACCACTTTACCCTTTCCTTCATCGCCCCATTGAAGACCTAAAACCACGATACCTGGCAAGGTAACCACGCAGATAATAACAAGTAACGGCTAGTCTATAAACCTACCCTTTAGATAGTGATTTAAAGTTCATAATAATTCATATTGAAAATTATTATGAATTATTTATATATTT
>CAYSTQ010000023.1:0-12546 GCA_964433855.1 uncultured Thermoproteales archaeon | reverse complement strand
AGAAGATAGGATGGGATGTAGCCACGGTTTTAGCTCCCTATTCTAAGGATATTAAAAGAATCGAATTCCACGAGATAACTAAACGCGCTATCTCTAACGCTATTGAAAACCCTAGAGAGCTAAGCACCAGACTGGTAGAGGCTCAAATAGTTAGGCGTATAGAGGATAGATGGATAGGTTTTACTTTGAGCCAGAAACTATGGAGAATCTTTGGAAGCAGGTGGTACTCGGCTGGCCGTGTCCAGACCCCGGTACTAGGCTGGATCGTGGATAGATACAATGAATATAGACGGAGTAAAAGGTATGTCTTCAGAATAACACTATCTAACGGCTGCACTGTAAACATCGAGGACCCGGCTATTAAGAACACTAAAGAAGCTAGGGAAAACGCAGATAAGCTTATGCATAGTGACTGTCGTCTGCTCTCAGTCACAGAGGAGGAAGTCACCATTAGACCACCTCCACCCTTTTCAACTGACTCTATGCTGCGAGAAGCTGTTTCAACGATACGTATAGGGGTGGACGAGGTGATGCGGTTAGCGCAAGACCTGTTCGAAACGGGTCTTATCACGTACCATAGAACCGATAGCATCAGGGTCTCCGACGTAGGCAGAGCCATAGCCAGAGAGTATATACGGGAACAGTTCAGTGAAGATGACTTTAAGCCGCGTGAATGGAGTAAGGAAGGCGCGCATGAATGTATAAGGCCTACAAGACCTATAGATGCAGACAGGCTGAGAGAACTGGTCAGAGAGGGTGTCCTCGTTTTTCCCCGTCCGTTGACCAGGAGACATTATATGCTTTACGACTTAATATTCAGAAGATTTATAGCTAGCCAAATGCCCGAAGCCACCGCTGTAAGGAAGACCGTCAGAATTAAAATCGGCGACTATGAGGCCCGGATAGAAGGCTATAGCAAGGTGATAAAGGATGGCTTCACCAAAATATATCTGACATTCACCGTAATGCAGGAATACGCCTGGGAACAGGTAAAGCCGGTCGATGTCTCCTTCAAAAAACTACCTTCGATACAACTGTATTCACAAGCCGACATAATCCAGCTTATGAAGGAGAAGAACATAGGCAGGCCGTCAACATATGCAAAAATAATAAAGACCCTTCTAGATCGAGGCTATGTGATAGAGACCAAACGAGGGAAGCTAGTGCCGACTAAACGAGGCATAGAAGTCCTCGAGCTACTCAGGAGCAAATACGGCCGTTTTGTATCGGAAGAGATGACACGGCTCGTAGAGCAGAAAATGGATGAGGTAGAAATGGGCAAAATAAATTATCAGGTTGTGCTTAACGACTTTTTCAACGAAATAAAAGAAATAGAGAAAGAGGGGTGACATGATCTGTCAACAGGGCTTTTCATAGGTAGATTCCAGCCGTTTCATATAGGGCATCTAAAAGCCTTAGAATGGATACTTGAAAGAGAAGACGAGGTAGTGATAGGAATAGGTAGCGCTCAGGAGGCATATACGTTTAAGAACCCTTTCACCTTAGGCGAAAGAGTTAAAATGATATGGCTCACTTTGAGAGCCGTCGGGCTTCTGGACCGCTGCATAATAACAGGCATCCCTGATACTAACAATAAACATTCCCTATGGGTCTCCGTAGTCCAGCACTGCTGTCCCCCTTTCAATAAAGCATACAGCAACGACCCTCTTACCAAGATCTTGTTTAGGAATTTTGGAGTTCCCGTAGAGGGAATTCCCTTTTATAACAGGAGCATATATGAGGCGACGAGAATACGGGAAGCAATAGCTATGGGAAGAAACTGGGAGGAATACGTGCATTTTGAAGTGGCCAAGTTCATAAAAACCATTAAAGGAGATATTAGAATAAGAGAACTTTATAAGCTAAAAAATTGATGTTTTTATTCAACTAAGATATTTTCTTCTGGAAACCCCATTTTAACCAATTCATCCTTTACCCGGTAGCGGTGATCCCCCTGAAGCTCTATACGACCATTTTTCGCTGTCCCTCCACATGCCAGCTTAACCTTAAGCTCGGATGCAATCTTTTTTATGTCTATCCCATCATCAAACCCTTCTATTATAGTAACGTCCTTTCTCCGTTTCCTGCGCTCCAGCCTTACCCTTATCACCTGCTGTGTCCTGTAAAGCTCCTCATACTGCAACAGTTCCTTAGGCAGCCCACCTATTATCGAGAAATCCTGGCTCATCTTCTCCCAGTACCCTTACAGCCACCTCTGTGGTTAAACTATAGTTTTACACCCCTTATAAATATTGTCCATACATAATCACTGTGGCGATATCAGCAATCCTCAAAGTACAAAAACTTCCCAACACTAAATTTATTAAGAAAACCGGTGTTCTCCCCATGGTGTTCAAAATGGCAACTGAATGGAAAAGATACAAATGCCCAAGATGCGGAAAACTCTTCGACGAGGAAGACATGCAGCTTCTACCCGGCGTACATTGTCCTTATTGCGGCTACAGGATAATCCTGAAGAACAGACCTCCCATAGCCAAAAAAGTAAAAGCAGTATAAAGAACCCAGCTCAAACACCTCTAATACTAAAACATCTCTGAAAACCATACATACTTTAAGCAGATCCTCCACCATAATGATGGAGCCGATCACCTTCAGTATAGATACCTTAATACGGATAATCTCCTTACTACTCTCGGGGGAACAATTTGCGAATGACAGAGCACAAGTACTTACTAGCTTTTACACTGGCTGCCCTGAACGATTGCCTCGACTTATTGGGAGCTTTAACGCAGCCATTTGAATCAATTTTTGACATATTTTTAGCTATCGTAATCTCAGTCCTCCTGAGAAGAGTCGACATATGGTCCTTCGCCATAACGGTGCTTGACGCTATACCAGGCATGGACTTCATGCCCATATGGACCCTGTATGTAGCGTACAGATACCTTGAGGCTAAAGAAAGAATACTTAAGTTCAACCACAGTAAAGTACCTGTGCCTGTAGAGTAAAACAGCAACGACCTTACCTGTAATTTAAATAAGCTCTTATAAAAAACCTGTTTTCTCCCCATATATACACCATATTTTTTAAGTGTACGCTTAAAAAACAAGCGAAACCTCTTTAAACCCTTCCCTCTAACCGAAGATGTAAGGGGGCACTATATGTTTAGAAGTAAACTACTGAACACGGAATTCGCGCTGACTTTCAGAGACATAATAATTCTTCCGGGATACTCTGAGGTTGAGCCCTCCTCCGTAGATTTGTCAACAAAAGCCACTGTTAACTACACATTGAAAATCCCGCTAATATCATCACCCATGGATACAGTCACAGAGGAGGCCATGGCAATAGGCATGGCCAGACTAGGCGGTTTAGGCATTATACATCGCAATATGTCAGTTAACGACCAAGTAAACATGCTTAAGAAAATAAAGCTTGCAGACCCAATAGATCTAAACACAGCGGTAACAGATGACGCCGGGCGTTTACTGGTTGGCGCCGCTGTATCTCCTTATGACGCTGAACGCGCGAAGATGGTAGACAGGTACGCCGACATAATAGTTGTCGACGTCGCTCATTTCCATAATAAAAATGTGATTTCAGCTACTAAGAAAATACTTTCGGAAGTATCAGCAGATATAGTGGTTGGCAATATAGGTACTTATAAAGCGGCTGAAGACATAGTAACAGGAATTGACGGGGTAGCCGGTTTAAGGGTAGGCGTTTCAAGCGGGAGCATATGTATAACTGGAGAAGTCACTGGGGTGGCCGCCCCAACTTTATATGCTGTAGCATGCGTCGCAGACGCTTTAAGAGACTACGGAGCCAAGATACCTATAATCGCCGATGGTGGAATAAAGTCAGCGGGAGATATAGCTAAGGCGTTTGCCGTAGGCGCTTCAACAGCGATGCTGGGCTATATGCTTGCAGGCACCGATGAAGCGCCGGGCGCCATGATCGAAGTTAACGGTCGCAAGTATAAATATTATAGAGGCATGGGCAGTAAAGCCGCAAGGGAAAGGCGATACGTCCTAGATAGATATAGTAAGCCGTCTAAGGAGATAGTTGAAGGCGTTGAAGGATACGTACCTTATACTGGATCACTCGAAGATGTCATTAAAAAAATATGTAACGGACTAAAAGCCGCCTTAGGATACGCCGGTGCTGCATGTGTAACCGATATGTGGAATAAAGCCAGGTTGGCGCGGCTTACACCGGCTGGGGTTAAAGAGGTCTACGGCGTCGACGTTGTCCAATTTAATATAGATCAGTAACCTTATTCATTTACTAACTATATTGATTTTTTGAGACTCCCTCCTTATAGAATTAGAGTAAAGACTCTTTTTAATGGCGGGCCCGGTGGGATTCGAACCCACGACCGACGGCTTTCCCCGGCTAAGTTAACGGCCATAGGAGGCCGCCGCGCTATCCTGGCTGCGCTACGGGCCCCTTTTTAGATCAATACCTGTTCTTTATTAAAGCTTTCTCAAAGGTTGCGGCTACGACCTAGGCAAGCTAACTTTGAAAAACCTAGCTAGCCTAGGCCCGATTAAAGCTTCTAACTGTTCAGAGTTTTTAATGGGACGGGACATGATTATTTTCATCACAATGCCTTTATCAACACCTGGAATAGTTTGAAGGACCTTTGCTGAGACCCTGTTAATGTCTATAGGTAACGGGATGCCTTCAACGGATCGTGCGGAATGCCCCACGATTAAAACATCGTAGAACTTCAATAATTCAACCTCCAGAAGAAAACGGACCTGGAGAGGATACGTGCCCACTTGTCTACCAATCACCCTACCACCAATCCTTTTCTCTGCGAAAACCCTTCTCAATATTATGCCTTTTGGAACCACTCTTTTAAGCATAGGCACATCTATCTCCTTCCTTATTTTATCCCTATATAGCCTGAAGACGCCTTTGTGTTGTTTCATAGTTTTCAGACCATATGTCCACATCCTAGTTCCCGGAATAGGTATAACTTGCCGTATATTGATCCTTCGGAGCATAAGCCCAGCTTCAAAAACCTTTTTTAAAAACTCATAGTTTAAACGATAGGTCTCCCTAGTTTCTCCTATAAGGCCGTGAAGAAGGTTAACCCCTGGAAGCAACTCTGGAAGACCATTCCAGCCACGTCTACCACCCACATTGTTAAGTATTTTTATGGCCTGGAAAGCTTCGTCAGGCATCACCTTAAGATTATTAAGTTTTATAACTCTAGGATCTGCTGACTCCACACCAAAAGCCGCTACGTCTCCAGGTGTATGGTATTCTATTATCGTTTTAGTTATACGCACCGATTCTTCAGGATAATGATACACAGTTCCCGGATTAACATTATCTATATGAATTACATCTGCATCCGGCGCAGCCGATTTAACACCCGCCATTAGCTTCTTTATAGCTTCGGGGTTAGGCCTCGGAAACTCTATCCACCCCGTATAACGCGCCATATACGCATAGAAGTCCGGTTGCCTACCTAGCCTAAAACATCTAACCCCTACCTGCCTTAGAGCCGCCACCTCGCTCATTATGCTTTCAACAGGTCTAAACTCAACCTCGCCTCTAAGAGGCTCAACACAGAAGGAGCATCCGCCCACAATGTACCGGGGGCAACCCCTGAAGGTCTCTATTTCAGCGATTAGATTGAGCCCATAGTTAGGGTGCTGCGCTACAATTGTAGCTCCTTTAACGGCCCATGAATCTAAGAGCTTATAATCTCTGGTCTCCCCTGGGTCAACCTTCTCCACATGGAGACGCTCTTTAACAAGCCTATACACCACTGCCTCAACATCTCCTTTAACCACAATGTCAAAGTTAACAGCAAGCCTTTCCGGAGGCACCGCTATCGCTCCTCCCTCATACCCCATCCCGTACCTAGCCGCTACACCCCCCAACACTTTAACAGGCTTTTCAAGCAGTCTACTCCAAAGTATTATTTCTTCAGGCCTAATCGGCTCACCCCCAATGTACTTTCCAGGCACAACCACGCTAGCAAGGAACACTACCAGATCGGCACTACCCGCGATCTCCATAAAAAAATCTATATTAGAACGCGCCTGATCAACGGTAAAATAACGTATTTCAACACCCGGATCCGCTGATAACACGGCCCCAGCCACATACCTAGGGTATACATCCACATAGGGAGGAACTCCCAAACCTGCCGGTTCGTCGGAGTACCCATCCAGAATAACAATCCGCTTCATACCCATCCTTTGAAATGCTCCCAACCCTTCAGCTTTACAGGTTTCTCCTCTCCATCCATATTTATAAAAACACCTATTCGCGACACCACGCGGCCAAGCCTCAGAAGTCTACCGCCAACACTTTCAACAACCTTGCAAGCCTCATACCATTTCTCCTCAGGTATAGTCACCACGAGCTCGAATTCCTCGCCACCCCTATACAAGGCCAGCTCTACGGGATCCAACCCGTAGTACTCAGCGTATTTCTTAGCGTCAGGAGATACGGGCACATTATCGATTAGTATTCCTACGCAGCTGGCTTCGGCCAGCTGATGCAAGGTTACAGCTAACCCATCGCTACAGTCTATGGCCGCTGACGCTAGGCGATGGGATGCTAGCGCCAAGCCCTCTTTAAGCCTAGCCTCTGGAAAGTACGCATGATTCACAAGCCTGCGTTCTAGAACTTGATCCCCCGGACTCATATGTTTTAGAAGTATCATGTAGGCACAGGCGGTATCCCCAAAAAACCCCGTCGTTGCTACAATATCCCCCGTTTTAGCGCCTCTCCGCTGAACTATAAGATCAGGCTTCTGAACCCCGAACAGGAAACCAGCCAATATTAATTCCCTGGATGTACTAGTGTCGCCGCCCATAACCCTGAAACCGTAGCTTGCTGCCGCCTTAACCATCCCTTTATAGATTATTTCCAAAAAACCAACGTCGGTATCTGGTGGAACAGCTAATGAAACCAGCATCCCCATAGGTTTAACCCCCTTAGCCGCGAAATCGCTTACATTCATTACGACCGTTTTATGACCGATCGCCTCAGGAGGCATTCCTGGAAGCCTATCTGCTGATTCCACGAAACTATCAGTCTTAACCACCACGGCTACCCTGTCCGTCTTCACAGCAACTACATCGTCAAACCCCGTTATACCGCCGGGCCCACCCATGATGCTAAACAGCTTATTTATCAGCTTAACTTCCCCTATGTCCGAAACCTTCAAAACATCACCGCTATAGATATTATGACGCCACATTATCAGTATTCATAGTCGCGCTTTTAATTAAATATTGTTAAACACGCCAGCTTGCTGGCCCACTCGTGAAAGCCAGGGTTCTTCTGGGCTTCAACATCCCCGCAATACGGCTAACAGACGCTGGGAAAAAGTTAATATATTTAATTTGAACAAATGTTCAAATGTGGTAAAAAATGGCAGAAATATGTCGGACATTAGAGAAACACGAGGATAAGATATCTAAAGCTCTTAGGAGTTTGCCAGACGACGCGGAGCTGGTCGACTTAGCCAGCTTTTTTTGACGCCCTAGGAGACACCACTAGGATCAAGATAGTTCTAGCCTTATTAGAGGAAGAACTATGTACATGTGACCTGTCAAGAATTACTGGACTTTCAGTATCAGCCGTTTCTCACCAGCTACGGGTGTTAAAGGACAGGAGAATAGTGGCCTACAGGAGGGAGGGCAAGAACGTTTTCTACAGAATAGACGACGAACACGTCGGAGAGATAGTCAAGACCGCATTGATGCACTTAAATGAACGGAAATAGAGGTTAGAAAAATGAGGAATAAAGAGACTGTCTGCTCAAAATGCGTAGAAAACATGGGTGAGGAAAAAAGACGTGAAACCCATAACAGCTTTAAAGCCGCAGAGACGGAGGGGGGCTGCTCAACTAACCTCTACATCCTAGTGTTTTCAACCATACTATATGCCGTTGGACTTCTATTGAAATTCATTTTGAAAATAGAGGGAGTATTAACCCTAGGAATATTCACTACAGCCTACTTGCTAGTCGGCCTTAAAGTCATAAAGCTGGCTATCAAGGGCTTCCTAACCAGGAACTTCTTCAATGAAAATCTCTTATTAACAACAGCGACCCTCGGCGCCTACGCCATAATGGAATACCCTGAGGCGACAGGCGTCATGCTATTTTACCGCGTAGGCGAATATCTTCAGGACCTTGCGATAAACAGATCCCGCAGATCAATAAGATCTCTTTTGAAACTAAAGTCGGAATATGCCAACCTTAAGCTAGATGGGAAGATGCTCAAAGTTAAGCCAGAGGACGTGAACGTGGGAGACCTCCTCATAGTCCGTCCGGGCGAGAAAATTCCGTTGGACGGCATAGTTGTCGAAGGCACTTCAACCATAGACACTTCAGCGCTGACGGGCGAATCCATTCCTAAAATAGTCAAGCCAGGCGATGAAGTATTATCAGGAACAATAAACCTGAATAGCCTACTTGTAATAAAGGCCACAAAGGAATACAGTCAGTCCACTGTAACCAGAATACTGGACCTTGTTGAAAAGGCTAGCTCCAGAAAGGCTAAGACGGAAAGGTTCATAACTCGGTTTGCACGATACTATACCCCTGCGGTAGTAAGCCTCGCTATACTTATAGCTACTCTGCCTCCAATAATAACCGGCGACCCGTTAGCTGTATGGGTCTACAAGGCCCTCGTACTACTCGTGATATCCTGTCCATGTGCGCTGGTTTTATCCATACCGCTAGGCTATTTCAGCGGCTTAGGAAAATCCGCTAAAAACGGAATACTGGTTAAGGGATCAAACTTCCTTGATTTAGTAGCTAGTCTTAAGACAGTGGTATTTGACAAAACGGGAACCCTTACCAAAGGGGTCTTTAAAGTATCAAGGATAGTTCCTAAAAATGGGTTCAGCGAGGAAGAGCTGCTGAGGTACGCAGCCCTAGCCGAGGCCTACTCAAGTCATCCAATAGCCCAGGCGATAAGAGCGGCCTCGTCCCATAAAATCGAGGAAGGCTTAATAAGGGGCTATGAGGAGATTCCAGGCTACGGCGTTAGAGCTAAGGCAGATGGCGTCTTCATCATAGTGGGCAACGACAAGTTACTGCATAGAGAAAATATAGAGCACGACTTATGCGATGTGGCTGAAGGCACAGTAGCCCATGTAGTTATAAACAATAAATATGCTGGCTACATAGTCATATCTGACGAGCTAAAGGAGGAAGCTTACGAGACCATCAAGGAGCTTAGAAAACTAGGAGTAAGCAAAATATTAATGTTCACAGGTGACAGCAGACACGTAGCTAAAAGCGTGGCTGAAAAACTAAAGTTAGACGGTTATTATGCAGAGCTGCTTCCTAAGGATAAGGTCAGACTTGTAGAAGAACTTTGTAATGCCTCGGGGAAAAAGGGAACAGTAGCTTTCGTTGGGGACGGCGTGAACGACGCCCCAGTAATAGCTAGGGCTGATGTGGGAATAGCCATGGGCGCTCTTGGAAGCGACGCGGCAATAGAGATAGCCGACTTGGTAATAATGGATGATAAGCTAACCAAAGTCCCCTTAGCCATAAGAACAGCTAGAAAGACGAAAAGAATAGTCATGCAGAACATAGTACTGGCGCTACTTATCAAACTCTTCTTCATAAGCCTCGGTGTGCTAGGCAGAGCTACTATGTGGGAAGCACTGTTCGCGGACGTAGGGGTAACCCTAATAACCGTTCTAAACTCAGCGAGAATACTTAGATAACCGTTTTAGGCATAGTGTGGCGGGCCCGCCGGGATTCGAACCCGGGACCTACGGCTTTCCCCAAGCCAGTACTTCCGGAGGCCTACGGCTCTTACCGTGAGACGCCGCCCTATCCTGGCTAGGCCACGGGCCCTGACAGTTTAAGCATTTATCTGCGTTCTATTTAAATTTGCCCGGAAACAACTTAACTGTATTGTAATAGGTAGTCTTGCACACCTCTTTAACATCAACCTCCTTTATACGGGCTATTTCCCGGGCGGTATACAATATGTTCACTGGCTCGTTCCGCTGACCACGTATAGGCGAAAGAACCGGAGCATCCGACTCCAACAAAAGATTGTCTAAAGGCAGCGCTTCAACAAGCAACTTCTTCTGTTTCGAAAAAACTATTGATGGAGGTATTGAGAAGTACACGCCCTCCTCAGCCGCCTTTCTAGCATGTTTTGGGGCGCCATCGAACGCATGCATTATCACTATCGAGGCAGACGCTCTAAGAACGGTTTCAATAGCCTGCTTACCCGCCCATCTTGAATGGATAATCACTGGCCTATCAAGCTGTGCTGCAAAGCCGATCCACTCAAGCAGAAACTGTCTCTGAAGTTCTCTAAACTGCGGCCGTCGCTCCCAATAATAATCCAGCCCTATCTCCCCTACAGCAATCACCTTATCAACATTGGTCTCGATGAACTCACGTATCTGACCTATCTCTTCGCGGTCAAATAATCTAGGGTCACACCCAACGGATAAGTAAACATAGCCTGGGTATTCATCAATAAGCCTTAAAGCCTTAGGTATCTCGAAAAACCTTAGAGTAGAGGTAAACACGGCTACTATGCCTTGACTCCTAGCTCTATCTATGACCTTATCTAGATCCTTCTCAAACTCCTTGCCATGAATATGTGAGTGAACATCCACTAGTTTCATCGCAACACCCTAGCCACATATATGTTATGTTTTACTCTTAAAAGTTTAGCATGGATTTTTTCACCTATCGGCGCCGCTCCACGGACGCCGACCAGCGTTACACAACGCTCACGGAAAACGCCAAGCCACTGCCCTTTAAGCCATCCGGGTCCTACAACTTCAACCCTCACGTTTTCACCTCTTTTACCGGCTAAAGGTAGCCGAATATCCTTGAATATCCCGAAATCCTGTGGAGATAAAACGAGCTTCACACCGTATTTTCTTTCCAAACGCCTTAGCTCCGAATAGAATCTTCTCCAGCTCATGGGTCTAATCCCCTCTGGTTTTCTGCCGTACTTATGCGCTTCATACTTCTGTATACCCAACGGCGGACATCTTTTACCAGCTCCTATCTCAAGAGCATACTTTATTATCTGGTGAATGTCTTGATCGTTAATACCAGGGACCCAAACAGGAGTTATTATAAGGTCAAGCCCCGTGCACTGGGCAACATACTCGGCTATCCCCTTAACACGTTCAACGTCATACAGCCTCGAACCTACAATGCCCTTAGCCTTTTCAGGATCTAGGCTGTGAATAGAGAGATTAATCCTGGACAGCCCAGCTGCCTCAAGCCTATCCACCATCTTTTCCGTCAGAAGCACACCGTTAGTTTCAATAGACACGACTGACACATTAGACATGTTTGCGAGCCCGTGAACCAACTCCACTAGGTACGGATAAGTTACAGGATCTCCAACAGTGTCTATATGGGCCTGAACTTTACCCCTTTTAATCATGGCAACGCGTCTAAACCAGTCCAGGATATGTTCTATTCCGACCACGTATTCGGTTTGACGCCTTTTAGACCGCGGCCCAGCGTCAACAGAGCAGAACACGCAGGAAAGAGGACATGTAGATACAGGTCTAACCTGAATAAGGTTAGTACCTCGGTCTATTAACCCAAAAGCTATATGACCGATCAACGGCATATCATCCGGCACGCTATAGAGCCTCACTATACTACCCAAACAGGTCTTCCTCATACTCTTCTAGCTCCTCAAACGCTTTTTTCTTACGCCGCTTAAACACTCGCTTCACCTTCTTCAACAACTTCTCATAAGTTTTCTCTCTACCTGAACTCCAGACCTCCTCGCCTTCTTCTTCAGTAGCTAGCCGGCTAAGATACGTCTCGCCTTCAGCACCCTCCCCGGTAACGGGAGTTATTATTCCACTTATTTCCCTCCGCCTCAAATACCATCTTAGAACGACGCCCACAACTATGGATACCGGTATCAGCAAAGACAAAGCTAAAACATCCAGGGTTGTTAAGACTAAAGTCCCGTACACGGCAACTACATCCAGTTTAAGAACTATTTCTTGTTTTAGACCTGGCTGAACAAGCAGGTTTTTAATGGAAACCTTACCTAAC
This sequence comes from uncultured Thermoproteales archaeon, assembly GCA_964433855.1. Lineage (GTDB taxonomy): Archaea > Thermoproteota > Thermoprotei > Thermofilales > CAYSTQ01 > CAYSTQ01. The sequence goes on along the minus strand of CAYSTQ010000023.1, from coordinate 530 downwards.
CAGGCATCAACGAGATAATCATAGTCTAATATAGGCAACCCTTGAAAAACGGTCTCACCTTCATAATCAGTAACCCCGTTGCCCAGTATAAACTGTGTGCCGTTTGTTAAAAACATTTTAAAAGTTATGTTGACGCCGTGCAGCGGCTGTCCAAATACCCCAATAGCCCTAACTAAAACTGTACGTGTGCTAACCCTAACCACTTCATTCTCTAAATCCTTGTTAAGAAGAATTGTCTTCTCACCAACTAAAAGGCCGTGGTCATCCACGGCTTTTAACACGTATACGCCTCCCGGCAGATAGCGAATGTTAACCCAGCCAGAATGGGTGGGAACCGCTGGGAAAGCTGAGCCGTTCGGGTGCGTAATAAATAATCTTATATTTGTCGCCGGATCACCGTCTAGATCCGCCACGAAAACCTTCATCGAATATATTTTACACTTGATATCCACTTGTTTAGGCTCATCCAGTATTATGACGCCGTCATACACTGTAACATTCTGCCAGATAACACTTACGCGATAATTACC
>CAYSTQ010000022.1:0-12593 GCA_964433855.1 uncultured Thermoproteales archaeon | reverse complement strand
CCAGTTCTGACACCAGGGACACGTGAAGTTGCAGGACCACGTAGATATCGTCATCGCCGTCGAGCCGGGCCAGTAGTGGAAGAACGGCTTAATCTCTATCGGCCGACTCTCAGCTGCGCTAAGATTACCGTAAGTTAGGGTGTACAGGTCACCGCCAATATTAATTCTAGACCTGCAGAACCCCCTCTCTCCCTCAGGTATGACGCAGGTTCTACAACACAGCCTACACCTAACCCTGTCCCCCCTCAGCCTCTCGTAAAGCAGGGCCTTCCTCAATCCAGCCACCAGGCTGAACGCCAAATAAACGCCCTATTAACCTGCTCTGCTAACAAGGACACTAAATAAATGTTCTCAACCCTTATTACCGTTTTTCCAGCCGGTACCAGCCTTCCTTCTCCCCAGAGAGAGATATTAAGAGTTAAATTATGCAACCCCATATTTTTAAGCGGAGGTGACCAGCCCGTGAAAATAGGAATATTCACGGTACTCTACAACGATAAGCCGTTAGAGGACGTCCTCAAATACGTATCCTCGATAGGCTACGAGGCTGTAGAGCTGGCCGCCTGGAAGGCCAGCGCTCACCTAGACATCGACAAGGTTCTCTCAGGCGGTGCAGGCGAGGTCAAAAACCTAATCGAGAAATATGGCATGGTCATATCAGCCCTAAGCAACCATCTCGAGGGCCAGCTCGTGCTCGGACCGCATGGCCCCAGCACGGACGACTGGTTCAAGGGCACGCCCGAGGAGAAATCCAGGTACGGTGTAGAAAGAATGAAGAAAACTATCGAAGCGGCGGCCCAGCTAGACGTAGGCGTAGTAAACAGCTTTACAGGATGCCCTAACTGGTCAGCCTGGTATATATTTCCGCCAGCCTACGAGAAGATATGGGAGGGTTTCTACGAGCAGTTCCGTGAGAAGTGGGCGCCTATACTCGACCACGCCAAGGAGCACGGCATCAAGATAGCTTTCGAAACGCATCCGCAGGAGATAAACTACAACGTTGAAACAGCCAAACAGCTGCTGAAATCCGTCGACGACCATCCAGCCCTAGGCTTTAACTACGACCCCAGCCACCTGCTCTGGCAACAGATGGACCCCGTTGTATTCATATATGAGCTAGGCAGCAGGATTTTCCACGTACACGCCAAAGACGTTGAAACGATCCCGCACCAGGTCGCGCGAACAGGCGTTCTAGCAACCGGCGCATGGAACAGGATCGCCAGGCCTGTCAGGTTCAGGACGATAGGCTGGGGCATGGTGCCCTGGAGAAGGGTGATAACGGCGCTCCTAGAGGTCGGATACGACTACGTCATGAGTGTAGAACATGAAGACCCGACCTTCAGCAGAGACTCAGGAGTTGAACAGGCGGTAGCCTTCCTGAAACCATTGCTAAAAGTAAAGCCCCCAGAGGTAAAGCCCTGGTGGTAATCCTCTCTCAAAACCCCACTGCGTCGCATTCCCGTTTCGGTCAGAAAAATCCTTCCACTGGAGAACCCCTCGCTGGGAACTCCTCTAAGTCCCCAATTTTTTAAACTAAGGTTTAAATGACAACCGCGTCTTTATATTATGGCTGAAGCCCTTTTTAGCCCGGGTGGACATTTCAATGGAGTCTCTACAAGACATAATAGGACTAGCCTACACGCTGCTCTACCTCACCGCGATAGGCGTCGTGCTATCGATAATCTACGGAATAGTTGAATGGTTCTCCAAGGACAGGGTCCTCAAGATATTCGAGGGACGATGGGTGTTCGTACTACTGGGTAAAGAGGCCTATTACGGCAAGATGAAGATACCGCCGAGAAGCGGCGGCGGCTTCGAAATATTGTTCCCGCCTGAAGGCATAGAGAACCCTGAAACCCTCCTGGCCTTCCTAGTCGAGAACTATAGGGAGACGGGAGATAAACGCTTCCTGGAAAAAGCCGAGAAAGTCCTCGGAGAGTTCAAGAAAAACGGGCTACTACCAGAAAACTATAGCCTCGACAACGTAGCCCTAAACCCCTGGCTTCCGCCATCCCTGGTCTCCAGGAAGATATATGCGGGCGAACTCGGAAACCTCTACGGAATATTCTCGTTCAGATACACTCTAAGCAGAAAAGAACTGGAGAAAAGATGGAAAGAGGTCCGAAGACTGTACAGTCTCTCCCTGCTCAAGAGAATCAAGCGGAAGATATACAACGGCCTAGCATACGTTAAAGATAAGATCGGCTCAGCGATCTCGGGATCAACCACTCCTCTCCTAACCCAGCTGACCCCGGAACTCCGTAAAAGCGTCACAGACATTCAAACAAAAATGATCTCGACAATAGGGTCAACCTATGACTCACTATTGGAAGACAGCATAGGCCGGCTCATAACAATCCAGATAGTAGACGTCGACGGCGAGACAAAGTTCTACCAGGGCATTCTAAGGGAATATTCCGGTAAATACATACTCCTCTACGACGTCGACTACAGGCTCCAGATGAAGATGGCCTTCAAGGGAGCCAGACCCCTCAACGGATACCCCCAGTCAATACTGAGCATATACGGCTACAAGTACGCTGAGGCGGCCCACCTGGGAGTACAAGGCCTAAGCTGGGACGGCGGCAACGCTGCCTTCAAACTAGTCAACCTAACAGACGAATACCTGAAACTCGAAAAAGTCAGAGTGGACGGCAACGAGCTAACGCTCATCAAAATACTGCCTCCGAAAGGAGAGGTCGAGGTTAAAAGCCCGGCGGCCTCAGGCGAGCCAACAATAGAGGTCGACTATGAGATATGTAGAGAGGCGGACATTATATGGCCTAGAGCCAAGGTTAAAGTCATAGGCCTAGGCGACTACCCGCCAGACATTCTCGGCGAAGTACTAAGCTCCACCAGAGTCTTTAAATAAACTCTTCGCCGCCAAAACCTATTCAAAAGAAAGCCCGCTCAACTCATACTTAAGCTAAACATGAGTCATCCCCTATTAGAAACAGTGAGGTTTTCCCGCAGAATTTTTATAAAGAAGTCCTGAGGGTTCTCCCATGATGATGTGTTTTCGGGGAACCGTAGCCTGTGAGGAGGCCCTTATCGGCTGACCACCGGGTGGCGGGAGGCTTTATCCTAAGATAGGGGAGAGGCTGCGTAAGCCGCGAATCTCTACAGCATCCAAAAAGATAAGTATGGGTAGCCACCTCTCGGCCTAAACCCTACATGCTACCCAGCGTACCCACCAATCTTGAAACAGGTTCTAAAACCGTGAATATAAAAACGAACGAAACAGTGTACCCACCTACCACCTTCTCGTTAAGTGGTGGCTATGTTCTTCCCAGTATCCGGGTGCAGGCTGAAACCTGGGAGGCCGTTGATAACACCCGACAAATGCTCAGGCTGTAGCATAGACACCAGCTTCACCACCGGAGGCTTCCTAGTAGATTCAGCCCGCACGGCGAAATCGAATATTTCGTCGGATATCTTAGTGAAGCCCAGCCTGTATCTCTCAGCCACATATCTGATCGCCACCCCGACGTCAGCTATCCCCGACGCTACGGCGTAGGCCACGGCCTCATGAGTCCTAGCCTCAAACCCATAGCCCCTTATCCTGCTTTTAACCTCGTCAGGCTCAACGCCAAGCCTAGAAGCCTCCTCCTCGACAAGCCTATCCACCAAAAACCTGGTCCCAGAACCCTGATTCCTGTTTATAAACCTCAACCCCCGCTCCAAAACATCCCTCAGGGACCCAACCGGCGGGTCAAGCCCGCGCCTGAACACGAAGCCTTGCTCCCTAACATAGCCTCTAATCAGCACAACACCCTTAATACCCAGCTTCACGAGGAACGGCCTATTGTACTCCCCGCTGGCTGCGTCGTAAAGGTGGCAACCCGCCACATCGGCCAACCTAAGCCTAAGCATCTGAAGCCCTCCCATACTGCCCACGTAAACAACTCTGACGGCGTGCTCAGCCCGCAGCCTTGAAGCTAGGCGTTCAAGAACCGGGCAGTGGCTACCAAGTATGTTCGCCTCATACGTTCTAAGCCCCGGAAACCTGACAACTTTAACATTAACCCCTGGACGCACGTACTCCGCATCCTCAGGTATAACGGCAAACCCGTCGATCAACGGCAAGGAGGCTATCCTACCGCTATGCGTCTGAAGCGGGTAAGCCGCCCCGTCCTCTCCGAGTATCACGGGCACGAAGCATCTAACCCCAGCTATCCCCTTCACGGGAGCCAGAAGCCTGGCCTCCAGCTCAGGAGGGCTGTCCAGCCTAAGCCCCTGCAGCCTCGCCACCATCGGGGCCAGAAACAGGCTCGCCGTTATGTAGCATGAAAGGGGGAAGCCGGGAAGGCCTACCAGGATCTTCTCGCCAGCAGCCGCTATGACTAGAGGCCGCCCCGGCTTCACCTTAACCCCGTGCAGTATGATCCCAGGCCTGTAGAGATCGAAAACCCTATAGGTTTTATCCTCTAGTCCGGCCGATGTCCCGCCTATGGTTACAACAACGTCGCTTTCGACGAGCGCCTTCTCCACGGCCGCCCGTATATCGTTAAACGAGTCTCTAACCACCCCGGTCCTTCTGACGTCAGCCCCGAGGGATCTAAGCATGGAATATATCATGTGAGAGTTAGAGTCATAGAGCTCTCCAAGCCTAAGCTCGTCACCCACCTCCCTTATCTCATCCCCTGTCGGTATAATGGTCACTCTAACCCTTCCATAGACCTTAACGCGGCTGATCCCGGCGGCCGTCAGGGCAGCAACCGTTAAAGGCGTGACGAGATCACCCTTCCAGGCCACGACCTCGCCTTCCACGACGTCTGAGCCCAGGGTGTCCAGATTCTCTCCATGCCTAACCCTCCTATAGACATAGACCCACTCTCCCTCACGGCTCGTGTACTCAACCGGGACAACAGCGTCCGCCGGATAAGGTATAACCGCTCCAGTGGCGACCTCCAAGCACTCTCCTCTTTCAATAGCGACGTACTTGGCGGGGCCAGCGGCTAGCCCACCCTTAACCTTAAGCCTAACCGGCCTATCCTCCCAGGCCTCCTCAACATCTCTGGAGAAGACGGCGTAACCATCCATGAGAGCCCTCGTGTAGGGGGGAACGTTAATCCGGGCGTGAACGTTCTCGGCAAGCACCCTTCCAACAGCGTCACCGACATACACCTCCTCCACCCTCCTAGGCCTTAGCCCGACGGCCTCGTCCACAAGCTTTAAAACCTCGTCTACGCCGACCAGCCGCCTATACATCTTCCTAGCCGACCCGCCCATGAAGCTCAACCTCCACCTCCTCCCCCTCCTCAAACCCCTCTACATCCTCAGGAACTATGAGGAAACCGTTCCCCTCTAGAAGGCTTCCCAGAGAGCCGGAGCCACCGACCATCAATGGCTCAACCGCCAGCCCCCCGCGCTCCCTATACACACGGACCCGGACGAAGCCGCGTAAACCGGCCTTAACGGTCACCCTCCTGGCCAGCCTAGCTTTAACGTGGGGCCTCCGGGGAAGCTCCAGCCCAACGACCTCCTCTAGCAGGGGCCTCAGCGCGTTCTCCAGGACCGCCAGGGCCGCCACGGGTAGCCCACTCATCACCATCACTATACGTCCATCCTTTACGGCTAGGCAAGCCGTCTTGCCAGGCCTTAGAGCGAAGCCGTGAACCATGTACTTCGGCGAGAGCCGCTCAACGGCTTTAACGCTGTAATCCCTGGATCCCATGGAGCTCCCTCCCAGCACCAGGGTCACATAGGCCTGAGGCAGCGTCTCACGCACACAGTTCTCTATAGCGTCCACGTCGTCAGCCAGAATCCTTGCCTTCAATAGTTCAAACCCCCATTCAGCGAGCACACCCTCGACGAGCTGCAGTGTGAAAGGAGCGAAATACCCCGCCTTAAGGAACTCATCTCCAGTAGCGATGACCGCCGCACCCAGCTTAAACACATCCACCCTGCTATATCCACACGCCACGAGGGCCGCCACATGCCACGGCCTTATCCTAGCCCCTTTTTCAAGAATTCTAGCTCCCTTCCTAAGCTCCTCGCCTGGAAGCGACACGTTAGCGAACCTTCCAACAGGGCTGAAAACCAACAGCCGCCCCTCCATCTCCTCGGTCTCCTCCACTGGGACAACGGCGTCAGCGCCCTCAGGGATAAAGCCCCCTGTCTCTATCCTTACCGCCTCTTCTGCGCCAACCCTTACACACGTGTCCGCCCCCGGTCTCACAACACCGCTAAGTATCTTCAGGACGGCCGGGCTGGCCTGCGAAGCGTCCTCGACGTCGACGTGTCTAACAGCGTAGCCGTCCATGACAGCTTTAGGCCTGGGCGGGAGATCTATGGGTGAAACTACTTTGCGCGCAGAATACCGCTGCAGGGCGTTATCCACATCTACGCGTTCAACAGGCGGATCCTCGATCAGTTCTCCGGCGCTCCTTAGGGCCTCCCCTATCCTGTGGAGGCGTATCACCCGGGAGACACCTGCCCGAGCATTTTTAGCAGGACGGCGGCGGCCGTATACAGCTTGTTTTCAGCCTGAACCCAGACCGCCGAATGCTCCTCGTCATCCATCACCTCGGCAGCGACCTCCTCCCCTCTGTGGGCAGGTAGGCAGTGCATGAATATGTAATCCGGCTTGGCGCGGCTTACGAGCCGCCGGTCAACCTGCCAGCCGCTGAAATCCCTGAGCCGCCTCTCCCTCTCGTTTTCGACACCCATAGAAACAAAGACGTCAGTGTAGACTACGTCGGCGTCCTCAACGGCTTTCTCAGGGCTGTTAACTACGGTCAGGGATCCGCCGCTCCGCGAGGCATACTTCATACATCTTCTAACCACATCCTTATCCGGCTCATACCCCTTTGGGGATCCAACCACGATGTCCACGCCAGTTTTACAGCACGCTATCATGAGTGAGTGACACACGTTGTTGAAACCATCCCCGACATAGGCGACCTTAATGCCGTGCAGCCTGCCTTTAAGTTCAAGTATCGTGGCCAGGTCAGCTATAGCCTGAGTTGGATGGTACATTCTGGTTAGGGCGTTAACAACCGGCACTCTGGAGTAACGAGCGAACTCCTCGAGGAAGCCGTGGCTGGACACCCTGGCCACCACCAGGTCAACGTAGCTTGAGACGACTCTAGCCGTGTCGGCCAGGGTCTCCCCCCGTAGAAGCTGGAGATCAGCCGCCTTCACGTATATAGGGTAGGCGCCAAGCTTAGCGGCCGCCACCTCGAAACTTATCCTTGTCCTGGTTGAGGGCAGTTCAAAGAACAGCATCACAGCTTTACCTCTCAGCAGCCCGCTCCCCGAGAGAAGCCCCCAGCTCCTCTTAACTTGCAAAACTTTATTTACCAGAGACCTGACTTCTTCACTGCCTAAACGGTCAAGCGTAAGCAGATCTCCGGGCTTCATCTACGTCACCTAGGGAGACTTAGCCATGGATAATGATAAAGCTATTTGTAGGGCTGGGCTAGAGAAAGCCGTGGTCATCAGGGTCGTGGGGATAGTCCAGGGAGTAGGTTTCCGCCCGTTCATACATAGGCTGGCAACAAGGCTCAGGCTTAACGGCTACGTGAGAAACCTGGGCGGAGCCGAAGTTGAAATATACGTGGAGGGCGGCGAAGAAGCTATAGCTGCCTTCCTCGAAAAACTGGTGCGTGAACGGCCTCCCCCCGCCAGGATAGAAGACCTCAGCGTAAAAAACGTTAAACCCAGAGGATCCGTCGGTTTCAAGATCCTCCCAAGCAGCACCGTTAAAAGCCAGCTATCGATGATACCCCCAGACTTCGGAATATGTAGGGACTGTCTAAGAGAGGTTCTAACCCCTTCCTCCAGGTGGTACAGGTACCCCTTCAACTCCTGCGCCTGGTGCGGCCCAAGGTTCACCATGATGGAAACCATACCGTACGACAGGGAAAACACCGCCATGAGAGACTTCCCTCTTTGCAGCGAATGCCTGGCGGAATACAGCGACCCAGAGAACCTCAGAAGGTTCCACGCTCAGGGTATCTCCTGCCCTAAATGCGGGCCAAGGCTCACCCTCTTAGACCCGGACGGCAGCGCCGTGGACGTGGAAGACCCCATAGCTGAAACAGCTAAAATGGTCGAGGAAGGCTTCATCGTGGCGGTTAAGGGGCTGGGAGGCTTCCACCTCGCGGCCCTGGCAAGCGATGACGCCGTGGTCCTAAAGCTTAGGAAGCGTAAAAGAAGACCCTCTAAACCCCTGGCTCTCATGGCGCTGAACCTAGAAATAGCTAGCAGACTAATAACAGTTGATGAGGTAACGGCAGGGCTCCTCTCCTCTCCCGAGAAACCCATAGTGGTGGCCCCGAGGCAGCTAGACAGCCCTGTCTCGAAACATGTGGCGCCCGGTCTAAGAACCCTAGGCGTAATGCTGCCGTACACAGCGCTCCACTACATGTTGCTGGATAAGACCCGCGACAAATTCCTGATAATGACTAGCGGAAACCCTAGCGGACTACCCATATGTGTAGACGAGAAGGAGGCAGTCGATAAGCTCAAAGGCGTAGCCGACTATTTCCTCGTGCACAACAGGAGGATAATTAACAGAGCCGACGACAGCGTGATAAGGCTGACCGACGGCAAACCAGTTTTCCTCCGGAGAAGCCGTGGATACGCCCCCCTCTGGCTTAAAACCCCGTTTAAGCTGACAGCCCCAGTCATAGCCTTCGGCCCCATGCTCTCAAACACGGGTGCCATAGCCCTCGACAACTACGTTATACCCACGCAGCACATAGGCGACGTGGAGAACCTGGAGACGCTGAAGTTCCTAGAGAAAGCCTTAGGATTCCTAACTAAATGCTACCGGGTAAACCCCGCTGAAGCAGTCTTCGTAGCCGACATGCACCCCCTGTACCCATCCAGGCGCCTAGCTAAGAGGCTGGCCAAGCTATACGGCGCTGACCTAGTGACAGTGCAGCACCACCATGCGCACATAGCCGCCTTAATGCTTGAACAAGGAGTGCCTACCGGAAAGGAGGTCCTAGGGGTGGCCGTAGACGGAACCGGATACGGTGAGGACGGCAGGATATGGGGTGGCGAGGTCATACGGGCTGGCTACGCCTCCTATACAAGGCTTGGCCACGTGAAATACTACCCGCTGCCCGGCGGCGACGCCGCAGTAAAATACCCTGTAAGATCCCTGATTGGGCTACTCTCCACAGTCCTCGAGGAAGAAGAGCTTAGAAGACTGGCTGGAAGGCTGAGGCTAGCCGACGGTCTGCCCAGAGGAGACTTAGAGCTCGACATAGTGGTTAGACAGGCCTACTCAGGCAAGTCCCCGCTCACATCAAGCACAGGGAGAATGTTCGACGCGGCTGCTGCGCTCCTTAAAATATGTCGCCGCATGACCTATGAAGGGGAGCCAGCCATCCGCCTGGAGGAGTACGCCGGAGGAAGGGATCTAGGGTTTAAAGCCCCTGTCGAAGCCAGGGATGGAGTAGTTATAGGGGACGGCGGAGCCCTAGTACTTCAGCTAGCTTACAGCCTTCTGGAGGGTAGAGATCCTAGAAGCCTGGCGTTAAGCTTCCAGCTGGCTGTAGGGAGAATGTTTGGGGAGATTGTTCTAAGACATTTGAAGCGTGGCGACGGGAAGGTTTTCCTGTCGGGAGGAGCCTCAGTCAACAATTACCTGGTTAAAGGACTTAAAGAGACCATTGGCGACCGGGCCAGGCTAGTGATGCATTCAAAGCTCCCACCAGGGGACGGCGGCGTGTCAGCCGGACAAGCCGTAATCGCCGCCTTTAAAGCCGGGCTTGTCAAGCAGAGCTAAGCGACCCGTGGAAACCTTAAGGCTTAACGTAGCGTATCCATACCGTCATGGCCCCAGGCTCCCTGTTAGCCCACGCATAGTAGGGTATAGCTGTGAACTCGACGGGTTTAAAAAGTTCCTTCACCCTGTCTATAGGCCTATACAGGTCATCACCCCAACGGCTGTTATCGGCTACGGCCACCCCCTTAACCACTACGACGCCGTTAAGCAGTTTAGGCTTAAACGACGCCTCAAGCTCGCCTCCCAGGGGTAACGCCACGTCCCAGATGTTGACACCCGGGTTGTCGACCTGCTCGAGACAATATATCAGCGGTCCCCGCTTAATAGCCACCCTACAGGCATTGTTAGCGACGCGTGGATGAGCCCTCAGCAGCTCCACAGGCATAGGCATCAAAAAGTCGATTAAATCACCCTGGCTCCACTCCCTTCTAATCTCTAGATAAGTCCCAGGCTTAACGTTTCTCAACTTCTCCCCGTCAACCCTGATCTCCGCACCCCTACACCAGCCAGGTATCCTAAGGAAGAGGGAGAACTCCATGTCTCTACGCGGGTTCACCTGGAGAAGGACGTGACCATCCCACGGGTAAAACGTTAACTGCCTCACACCGATCTTTTCACCGTTCAAATCTATCTCAGCTGAACAGGTAGCATACAGGTGCACCCAGATCCCTTCCCGCGACGTCGAATAGAAGTAGCCTGGCAGAGACGCCAGCAGACGCGCTATGTTGGGCGGACAACAGGCACAGTCAAACCATTCCCGACGTTTACGCCCCCGTCTGTCGGCCAACGGATTCACATAAAAATACCGTTTCCCGTCAAGGGATATCCCAGCCAGAGCAGCATTGTACAAAGCAAGCTCCATCACGTCAGCGTACTTTGCATCGCCGGTCGCCTGAAGCATACGCCAGTTCCACATCACGTTAGCCACAGCGGCGCACGTCTCAGAATAGGCCTGCTCATTCGGTAACTCATAATCCTCGCCGAACGCCTCACCCCGGTATCTTGAGCCAACGCCTCCCGTCACATACATTTTACGGCTAACCATGTTACGCCAGAGCCTCACACACGTGTTCCAGAGCCCTTCATCCCCAGTCTCCATGTAAACGTCGGTCGCTCCACAGCAAAGATAAACAGCCCTTACAGCATGCCCAACAATCTCCTCCAGCTCCCTAAACGGCCTATGATCAACATGATGCACATCCCCGCCAGCCAGCCCCCGCCCCCTACAGTCTATGAAGAAGCCTGCAAGCTCTAAATACGTTCGACGCCTCGTCTCCCTGTAGAGCTCAACAAGAGCCATCTCCACCTCAGGATGTCCTGGGGCCCCAGCCCGTCTTCCAGGCCCAAAGACGCTACATATATGATCGGCAAACCCGACGGCTACGTTGAAGAGATCGTCTCCCCCAGTAGCTCTCTTATACGCTATAGCGGCCTGAATCAGGTGTCCAGCACAGTATAGCTCATGCATGTCGCGGAGATTACCCCATCTCTCCCTCCTTCTTTCAAACGTGAAGTAGGTGTTAAGATATCCGTCTTCATCCTGAGCCGCAACTATCTCGTCCACGACGCTGCGCAGCATGGACTCCAGGTTCTCGTCACGTTTCCAGGCAAGGACGTAAGCCGCCGCCTCAACCCACTTGTAGACGTCGGAGTCGTTAAAGTAGAAGCCTCTAAACATGGTTTTCAGCCTGCCTGAAGCCCGTCTGAAATTGTCTATTCGGCCTGTTTTCTCCAGCAACTCGTATTGTGACGGCAGGGTTATCCTACGGAGGGTTTCAAGCCGGGGGGCCCAGAAACGATCCTCGAGCTTAACTGCGTCAACAGGAACGGGTTTAAGCCTAGCGAAGGGGCTTTTCGAGGTATCGACTACGACGCACCTATGGCTAGCGTCTCCCATGGCATTACTATCTGGCTTCTACAAATTAAAATCTGTAGCCTCTGGATCTAAGCGTTTTTGCTGGAGATTTTCGCGGCCACAGCCTAGACATCGTCTAAACGTAGCCGTCATTATCTTTAACGAAATGTATATATGTATTTTTCTTAATTATTACTTGAGGCGGAATTTGATGGAAAAATCTTCCTATTGCCATTTATAATAATTATGAGATATGTGCTAATAGTATTAATTTACAATTGTAGGGAAATACCAGAAACCGTAACAGCCTCTCCGTCTCCGAGGTGATGTTATGAGGCGTAGAAAGGTTATCGCTATAGGGTTTGCGGTCTTGGCGATAGGGATCGCCAGCCTAATTATAGCCCTTGCTGAACCAGTGAGCTACTACAGCGGGCCTTTCAAAGAAGGCTCCTATCTGCTTTACAGGTTCGATACGAGTCATTTCACGGTAAAGTTCGTTGACGGCACTGTGAAACGCTACGAGTCGATAACCAACCCATGGCTTAGAATCGAGTTCCTTAAAAATATGGACGGTAAAGCCCTGGTCGAAGTCCATCTATATTACGAAGCTGGGGACGAGCCCATCGACCTCACAGCCAGATGCTACGTAGACTTAAACACTAGAGATGTCTTCCTGATAAACGGGACAAGAATCGGGAAAACCATGATATGGCTACCTTTCAACACCTTATATGACGGCTCTAAAACGGTGGTAAGCGAATGCCTGGGCAGGAGATCTGCAAGATACATACTGAAGCTATGGCCGCCGCACACTGGTGAACAGAGCATTTTAGGATGGGTCTGGCAATACCGCTGCACGCCGGATCCCGAAGACGAGGAGTCGTACATAGATGTTCGAAAAGTGGTGAAGCTGATCATGAACGGTGTTAAGGAAGGCGACTGCTGGAAGGCTATAAACATAACCCAGGGCTCCGATGGAAGCATAGTGTTCTG
>CAYSTQ010000021.1:0-12777 GCA_964433855.1 uncultured Thermoproteales archaeon | reverse complement strand
TTTAGAGAAGTCATCAGGTGTTTCCATCAAGGGGCTCCTGGGGGAGGCTACGTATTTTCTACCTCGGCTAATGCCTCCGTAAATACTAATGCTGACAATTTCTTATTAATGCTTGGTAACGTGAGAAAGCTTAGAAGGTATCCATACCGCCACGGTTTTCGCCTGGTAGCTAAAAAGCGACTGTAGATGGACAAATCTGTTTAACCAAACAATTATATAGATTATAGCACGTAATAATGTGCTTGTGCGGCTCTGGGACGAAATAAACGAGAGATTTAGTCGTGCTGATAAGAAAAAAGAGGTTGTTAAAATACTTTTTAAGTACGGCTTAAGGATAACTGAAAAGGGAGAGATTTACTTAGGCACAGTTAGGATACCTTATGTCTCGATAGCCAAGGCGGCTGGAGTTGATAGGAGAACTGTTAAAGAGACCGTGAACGAGTTGCTTAAAAGCCCTTTTCTTAAGGAGTTCTTCAGCAGACTGGAGCCAGCAGGCCCCTTTCTTAGGAAGGTGTCGCGTCTCTTAGGCTACTACTGTATAATGGTTGAGGTTAGCCGCGACCAGCCAGGAATACTTGCGTCTGTCTCAGGGATACTGGCTAGAAGAGGTATAAACATAGTTCAGGCGTTGGCGGAGGACCCGAACATGGTTAATGACCCTAAGCTGTACATAATAACTTCAAGTCCGGTATCCTCTGAGGCTCTCGAGGAAATGCTAAAAAATCCGATTATAAAAAGTATAACCTTAATGTAAAATTTAAAGATTGCCGTTTTTCACCAGAAACCTTACAAGCGAAGCAGCGATGGTCAGCCCCAGTTCCGCCACTGCTCCAGGGGCGCTCTCCTTAAGCCCACCCAAAGTGGTAAGCAGTTTCGAGGCGGACTCGGAAAGGGCGTCTAGCTCCTGAGCAGGAAGCCCAGCCTTCTTTCCGGCCTCGACGGTGTTTGCTATCACGCTGTTAACGGCTTCTATCGCTAAACTTGGTTTGCCAGCCACCCAGCTATTATAAGCCTTGAAATAGTCGTTCACGATCTCGGCTAGGTCGCCTTCCTTCCCCATGGATTTGATGTATGCTTCAACGCAGTGGTCGCCTAGCATGTAGTATTTCTTTCTGACCTTTTCAACCGTGTTTAAAGAGGCCTCGTTGCCGCCCATGACGCGGAATTCTCCTGGGAAGACGGGGTACTCCTTGTTTCCATAGTCTATGTATGAGTAGACTATTATCTCCATATGGTAGTCGTTCCCTATACCATATTTCTTAACTAGGTTCGTTACGTCTAGGAAGAAGGTTTTCTGACCGTATGATGTCCTCACCTTCACGTAGCATTTATGCTGCATGGGAGGTATGAATTCCTGGGCTAGCTGTCCGTCCTCATTGTAGATGGCGCCTAGCAGTATTGAGAATATGTAGTTGGCGTCCACGTGCTTAAAGTATTTCCTTACTAGGGGATCTATATTTATGTAGTATTCCGATTTCGCAGTGTATGAGAACTTCACACGTTCCACGAAGACGCAAGGCATTCACTATTCCGCCTCCTGTTCGACTATTGTTTAAAACTTTTTCGTCTATTGCAGAATATTGTCTCTTTACCATAAATATACTTTTTGATAAAATTTATAAACAGATATCCTAAAAAAACTAGGAATGAATCCTTTTTAGAGTGTTAATGTATTCCCCAATTGATTTTAGGAGTTTAGGCCTCTTTCCACCGGTTACCGCTTCAACTCTACGTTTAAACTCCTCCATCTCCTTCCTACAGGCTAGAACACCCACCTCCAGGCGGAACTCCCTTGACTCGCCAGGCTCAAGATACTCCAGTGTCCCCCATTCTCTCTCCTTATCTCTGCCCATAACCAGGCAGTTAGCTGGCTCCACGCCAACCACATACTCTCCCTCTCCATTCATTTTCCATTCAACCAGTCTCGAGAGGCTGTTTCCAGGATATTTAATGTATATTCCAAGCCCTTCAGCCCCAAGGTGCTCGTTAAGTATACCAGCATATGCGTAGCCCTCCCCATCAACACCAGCTATATGAAAGTATACCCTTTCCCGGAAGCCGGGCGTGGGCGGCTCGAACAAATCGTACTCCTCGTGTTTAACCCAGGCGTCCCCGTCCCTGGGCACGTATGCCACGGAAGTCGATACTAGCCTAGCGTTCTCGTCTACCAGGGGCCAGCCTATGTTGAAGTGATACAGGATCATTAACGGTTGTCTTCTCCAGCCCTCATTCACAACCCTGTCGCATATGTGTATCTTCCTAGAACCTAGCTTAGCTCTAATTTCTCTTTCCAGCACGATGTTCGGCCCGAACATCGAGACCTCCCTTAGACGACCTTTAACCACGATCCAGTAATCGTCCCCCTCCCAATAGCCTCCAGCATACACGTTGCTGGCAGGTATGTATGAGATCCGGCCGTGAAGCCCCAGCTCCTCTCCCTCATCCACCGTTGGCGCGCCAAGATACGTCAGTCCACAGGTCGTGAGGAGGCCGCCGAAGAAGCCTCTAAGCCAGCCTGTACCCTGCGGCTCGAAGAACTGGGGGGCTAGGTCTCCGGTTGGGCCTCTCCAGCCTAGGGGGATGCCGTTGTATTCCGCCCTTGAAATATCCATACCCCTGTCGAGCAACACTGTGAAGTAAAGCCCGCTTCCTGTCCTGACGAAAGCCGCTCTAACACCTCTTTCAGCCCCGTCTGAAAGCTCCGCTAGCTTAACGCCGCCTACCTGGTCTAGGCTCCCTATCCTCCTGAGAAGTTGCCGTCTAGAAAACGTTTTACCATAGAGCCTAACCACTTTCCCACCGGTAATATGGTCCGCCCATAGAAACTTAAAGGTTAGCCGGTAACGTCTGGCACTTGCTGGGAAAGGCTTATTAGGAATGCTTGTCATAACCCTGCTGGTGGGGTGAATGAGCATTTTCTTCCCTTTAACCGTTACAGCAGTTCCACCTCTCCCCCCGGAATTCTTCATACATCTATCGATACCGTTTATAATGATGTTCGGCCTGCTTCTCGCAGTTTTTCTCCTAATACTTATCACCAGCAAGCTTGTCGGAGGCTTAACGGTTACTATACATGAGGAGGTTTACGAGGGCATAGGTGATTTACGCAAGGAATACGTTAAAAGACTGGCTAGAGAGGCTAGGATAAGAGGAGTTGATGTAAGGCTTACAAGGGAGGACATAGTTTTCGAAGACCTTTTCCTGAAAGGCGTCGTCTATATTTCAGAGGAGGGTCCGGATCTGAGATACGGCTTCAGGATCGATGTTAAAAGTAGCGCTATAGCCATCATGGTGATACTTGGGCTTCTAAGCTTCTTCGTGGTAGGCGTTATAGTGGCTTTAATATGCTATATTAAATATAGCTCGACTAAGCAGGCCTTAATAGCAGCTGGGGAGGCAGCAGCCTCCTACATATCCCGTACCAGGCAGACCTAGGGGCTCCAGTCCGATTCGTCGTCGACGCTGACCACTAGATCCTCAGTCAGCAGGCCGTCCTTTACCTTTTTAAAAACCCACTTCCTCTCCCTGAAAAACCAGACTGCCACCACGGCGTCCCGCCTCCGGTACTTCTTAAAAGCATCCAGAAACTTCAACAGTTTAACCAGCTGTCTCCTGGAAACCCGGATCTTCCTCTTGTTCGTACTTTTAACCTCGAATGCCGCTATAAAGTCCTCAAAATTGTTGACCACGAACACGTCTGGGAACGCCGTCTTAGCCTTAGGGCTGGATCTGCTACCGCTCACAGGAGTTCTGAACACATAGTTCCCTTCTCTACGGCCCAGCATTTCACACAGCTTTCTCTCCACGTAGTAGCCTCTGGCCTTACTCCTCCTCGCGACACGGCCCTTATCGATGGGCAACCCCGATACCTCTCCACCGGCTGTTCTACCCTCTATCCACGAATACTCTGAGCCTTTTTAACGCTTCTATCTTTTCCCTGTACCCTATCTCCGCAGCCCTTATGCTCTCCTCTAGAAAGCTTATCGCCTCATCCATAGCCTTCCTGTTAACCGGGAAGGGGACGCCGTCCTTACCGCCGAAGGCGAACGAGTACTTGACGGGGTCTCTCCACGAGGCCTCCTCCCCGTATATCAGGCTTGATATAAGGGCGAGGCCCCTGAGGGTGGCCGGCCCAACCCCGTTTACCTCTATCAGCTCCTCGTAGTTCCTGGGCTGGACGTCGTAAAGCCTTTTTACAGCCTCCCAGTTCAGCGTCCGCGGCATTTTAAGAAAAGGTATTTTTACAGCCTTCCGCCACCTTCCTAGAGCCTCCCTGGATATTTCGAGGTCGACCAGTAGCTCGTTACCGCTTAGCATGGCTACAGCAGCTGAGAAATCCCTAGCGATCTTTGAGGGCCGCTCAACGGCCAGGTCCACTGATGCCTTTCTCACACCCCTGCTCTCAGCAGCCGTCAGGTTTAGGACAGCCTGCTCGACTCTGTCGGAAACCACGCTGTAGTGCGGCTCCTCCACGAACGACGCTGTCCTACTATGAAGCCAGTGGTATCGGCGGGCGGTCTTAGAATACGGGTTTAGCCCCTGCTGCACAACGGCCCAGTAGCCCTCCTCGGTGATAAACATGGCGTGATGATACAGGCTGTAGCCGTCCTGGACGACGGCGTTATCCACCTTGGCCACAAGTCTGCTTACGCGTACAAGTCCTTCAAGGCGCCACTCGGGTATGTTGAACTTCTCGCCCAGCATCCTTATCTCCATAGGGGTTTTAAGCGATGTCGCCCCTTTACCCCCGCAGACGGCTATTCCAGTCTCACCTGGGTCAATAGCATTTTTCAGGACTCCCGTAAGAACTGTTGTGACGCCTGAGGAATGCCAGTCGTAGCCTAAAACGTTTCCGAGCGCCTGGAACCAGTAGGGATCTGAGATCCTCTCAAGGAACCCCTTTCTACCGTATTCATCCACCATTAAACGGACCATATGTTTAGCTAGCTTGGTCATCCGGCTGACAAGCCATCTAGGCGCCTTCCCTCCATGCAACGGTAGCTCTGCCATCCCTGCTCTACGCATATATTTAAATATATTATTTCTCGATGAAATAAAGCTAGCTCTGAGAGACGGCTAAAAGTTCCCTGAGGTGCACGGCTTGAGGAGGCTAACGTTGCTATTGCTGATGCTGGCGGCTCTGCCAGCTTGGCCGTACCCGGTTACGTGCTCCAGATCCAGCGCATCCATTGCTAGGGATAGCTACCTTGTATCGGTGGTGTTTAACGATGTAAACCTTGAGGTCTCCGGATACGTGCTGGTGAACCACGTCAACCGTTTAAATAGGGCGTTCGACGAGCTGTATTTCCACGTGTATCCTAACGCTTTCGCCGCGAAAGGAGGAGGCATCGATATAGGCCGTGTGGAGGTCAACGGCTCTCCCGCCCCCTTCGAGATTACAGGCCCTGATAAAACCCTCCTCCACATATCCCTGCCGAGGCCCCTAAAGCCACAAGCCGCCGCAGCTATAAACATCACCTTCACAGTGCATGTCCCGAATACCCCGGATCGCTTCGGCTACTACCGTGGTGTCCTATGTCTGGGTAACTGGTATCCCGTCCTCGCCGTCTATGATGTGGATAAGGGGTGGCATCTCGACCCGTATTATCCACATGGAGAATCGTTTCATTTCTACTTCTCGGATTACGAGCTGTTCTTCGCGGCACCGCCGGGCTATATAGTTGCCGCCACCGGGATTCTAGTCGGCTGGGAGATGAGGAACGGCTTCAACGTGACCCATTGGCGTTCAATATGTGTCAGGGAGATAGCGGTTGCAGCCAGCAAGAACTATGTTGTTTCAAGCACTAGGATCGGCAATGTAACCATATATTCATACTATCTTCCTCAGCATAAAAACCTGGGAGAGTACGCTTTAAAGGTCGCCGGAAACGCTATAAGGGTTTTTAGCGAGCATTACGGCCCCTATCCGTACCCGGAATACAGGGTTTGCGAGTCATACGGCTGGTTCGGTGGAATGGAGTATCCCATGCTTGTCCTCATCTCTGAGAGGCTTTACCGAATCAGGAGAAAATGGTCTCTTGAAATAGTTGTGGCGCACGAGACGGCTCATCAATGGTGGTACGTTACAGTAGGCGACGATGAGGCTAATGAGCCGTGGATGGATGAGGCTTTCGCCGAGTACAGCCAGGTGCTATACGTCGAGTGGATATATGGGGCGGAGAAGGCTGAGGAAGTGTTCAATAGCTGGATAAGGAGGCCATACTACGCCTATCTTGACAGGGGAGGAGAGGATAGGGCCGTCGCTCTTTCGGTCTGGGACTATAGGGATGCCTCCCAGTACTACGCCACGGTCTACAACAAAGGCGCCTATGTTTTACGCCTGCTGAGGTACATGATGGGCGACCAGAAGTTCTTCGAGCTGTTGAGACGGCTGTACCAGGAGTACAGGTTTAGGTTCGTCAGGATAGCCGACTTCGCTAGGCTGGCTGAGAAGGTGTACGGTAGAGATCTAGACTGGTTCTTCAACTACTGGGTTTATTCGGCCGGAACTGCCTCATATGCTGTGGACAGGTTCACCTATAAGGAGACAGCATTCGGCTGTGAGGTAACAGTCGTCGTTAAACAGGTCAGCCCTAGGGATAGGCTTGTGCCCGTCTATATGCCAGTGACAATACGTGGTGAAAGGACAGCTAAGACCTTTAGGCTCTGGGTTAACGGGACCGGGGTTCTTAAAACCTATTTCGGCGAAAGACCGGTTACCGTCATCGTCGACGACGGGGACATAGTGCCGGGCAGGGAGAAGGGCTCACAGTCCACGGCTCCCGTAGCTGCGCCGGAGAGCTTATACGATCTCCTCCCATACCTGGCTGTGGCGGCCACGTATGGCGTGGCCTCACTGCTTCTCCTCAGGCTTTACAGAAAGCCCGTAGAGAAGCGAGAACATCAGGCTACTAAGAGCTCCGGCCGCGAATCCGATTGAGTTATAGGGTAGCTGAGCTGAGAGATATTGCGCTGGGCTCACGGCTAGCTCTACGGCGTGGGAGAAGACTTCGCCTAAAACCTGCGAGATGAAGGCCCAGACCAGCACGCTCCCGATCTTGCAGGGTCTGCTGACCATTCTTCCAGCGAGGACTCCTACAAAGCCCAGTTGCACAAGCATTCTGAAGTAGGACGCTATCAGGCCTAGCGTTGCCGCCCCCGTTTTTCCAGCCTGAATATAAGCTGATAGAAGGGGTGTGTCGGCTAGGGCTAACGTGAACGTTGTTAGGACCGCTGCTAGAAAGCCAGTGGCCGGCCCATAGGCTATGCTTAACCCTGCCGTCGACCCTATTGCTAAAGTGTTTCCTATGAAGTCTGTGATCCTTCCCGCTCTGAACAGTCTTAGGAAGAACAGTGTTGCCGCCGATTGAGCCAGCGCTATAGCTAGGGCTTTCAGCCTCATCGGGGCCACCTCCATGCGGAGAGGGTCATAAAATATTTAAGCGTTCCCTTAATCTCAGTGATAAATTATAAGGGTGGAGAAGCCATTTTTTAGTTATAGGGGTTTTACTATGCAGCAGGGCAAACCCAGGTTTAAAATAGAGGTTAGCCCGCAGTACAGGACGATAATGGTGAACGGGGTTCTAGGCGGCTATAGGCCAGGGTTCTTCGAAATGCTGGTCTTCACGGATGAGATAGATCCTGAGGAGCTAAGAGCCGAGCTGAGCGAGAGCCTCGTCGTTAAAAGGACCTTTCAATGCAGGCTTGTGCTGGACCCTGTCCAGGCTAAGAGTCTGCTTGTCTGGCTGAGCCAGCAGGTTTCAGAGTACGAGAAGAAATTCGGTGAAATAAGGTTACCCGCCCGCCAGCAGGCAGAGAAAAGAGGAGCATCGATGTATGTTTAGCTGATGTATGGTTTAGTGACTCAGGTATAGCTGGGGGAACGGTGTGAAAAGTTGTATGGGTCTAGGACGATAGTCTTCGAAGATGTGTGGAAGTCATATGGCGGAGTAAAGGTTGTGAAAGGCGTCAGCTTCAGCGTTAAGCCCGGGGAAATAGTTGCTTTACTTGGGCCTAACGGTAGCGGTAAATCCACTATTCTCAAGATGGTGATCGGCGTGGTTAGACCTGATAGAGGCCGTGTCTTTGTAGCCGGGATCGACGCGGCCTCTGACCCATTAACCGTAAGACGTATAGTGGGTTTTATGCCTGAGGAGAACGTGATCTATGAATCGCTTAGGCTTTACGAGTTCCTCGAGTTCATGTTTTCCATGTATGAGGTTAACGTTGAGAATGAGCGGATAAGCGAGGTTTTAAGAGTTCTCGAGCTCAGAGGACAGGAGAACAAATTGCTTGGGGAGCTAAGCCATGGCAACAAGAGGAAAGCCTTGCTAGCCGTGCTAATGCTGCGCAGCCCAGAGATACTTGTTCTCGACGAGATTTTTACAGGTCTTGATCCGGCTACAGCTAAGCTGGTTAAGACATGGATTCTGGAAACGGCTAGGGCTAATCGTCCGGTCCTAATCTCCACACATATTCTGCCCGTGGCTGAGGCTGTGGCAGACAGAGTGTTGATAATTCATAAAGGGGAGCTGGTGGCTGAGGGGAGGCCGAGCGAGCTAAGGAGACTGTTTGGAGCTAGAGGGCTGGAGGAGGTATTTCTTAAAGTCACCGGTTATCCCGAGGAGTACGAGGAGGTTTTAAAAGGGCTGTATGGGTAGTCCCATGTACAGTCTCGCCAGGGTTTTAGCTGAGGAGGTTCTTTACAGGTCAAGCCGTAAATACAGAGGTGGCCGCCTCCCCTATCTTGTAGGCGTTTCCTCCGTGTTGTCACTAAACCTTTTCTTAGCAATATTCCTCTCAGCAGCATCCTTCGCGATAGGGTTCATACTTGCCTTCGGCGGTGGGGAGCAGGTTCCTGTAAGCATGTTTTTTATAGCTATCCTGTTAATGACAGCTCTGATCATCACATACTTACTACCCATAACTATCAATTTCTCCTCGGTATTCATCAACGAGCGTCTCATAGAGCCTTTAAGGATGCTTCCAGTAAGTGAAACCGTTCTTTTGAATGCTTATTTCAAGGCGTTCAGTATTTACTGGGGAGGACTTGTAGCGTCACTGGCCTATCTACCTGGCCTAACACTGGCCTCATACGCTTGTAAGCTTGGCCGCCTGCCCGAGACCGCGTCGATGCTAGGTCTAGCTACATGTTTAATGGTTCACTACGCCTCCTCCATGCTAGGTATTCTGTTGGGAACCATGACGTATCAAGCTGAAAGAAAAAACCCTTTGAAAACCTTTATTATCGTCGCAGTCTTGGTGGCTGCCTATTGCCTCAGGGATTTATGGAGGGGAAAACTGGTGGTTACAGATGATCCCCCGCCATGGGCTGCACTAATACCTTTCATAGGTATTTCCCTAGGCTTTAAATACCCGTTTTCAGCTGCGGCTTCGATGGCCATCACTATCCTCCTAGTATACCTGATACGTAGGCTGGCGCTTTCCAAGCTTAAGGCCGTTCTTGCCTTAGAGCCGCCTAAACCTGTTCCGGTCATACCCGAGAAGACTGTGGAGGAGGCCGTTGGGATTAGTAGAGTTAGGCTGGCTGTTAAGAAGCCTATTGTAGCGTTCGTGATTAAAGACATGCGTCTGCTGTCCAGGGATTCGAGGCGGCTGGCCTTAATAATATATCTAGGGATTTTCACACCGTTAACGATGCTTGCCTCGCTGATACGTATGGAGCTGTTTGGCTTCCTGCCGCTGTTTCCGTTCCTATGGATTTTCAGCGTAACTGTCGGCTCAATAACGAATATTCTTTACTTCATAGAGGGGGCTGGAGCCCGGCTCGTATACTACATGCCTGTTTCAAAAAAGAGGATTTTCCTAGCTAAAGCCCTAGGAGCCATAGCGTTGTCGTTGCCAGGTATAGCGATGCTGGCCGTTATGTTCTACGCGTTTACGGATCCAGTAGCCGCGTCCTTACTGGTAATTCACCTAGTAGCCCTGACCTTTTCAGCAGCCATGCTTTTCTCACGGAGCACGATTGCCCTGCTACCTAGGGAACCCTCGCAGTGGAGCGAGGCCTCTGTTTACAAATTTAATACTTTAGCAAAGACCTTTCTTTTATCGATAATGTTTCTCGTATTATCGGCGGCCGCATACTACTTGGGTTTTCCAGGCACAGTAGCGGCTATCATAGCAGAGCTGGCATTAGCGTTTCTAGTGGTTTTTTGTTCTAAGGAAGGGCCGCTTTAGCCCTGTAGCGAAGCGGCCTTGATAAACCTCGTTGCCTCCTCCAGGTTCGGTATGCCAGCTCTGCCGCCTAGCCTAGTGCATTTTATAGCGGCCACTGCGTTAGCAAATACTACTATACGGCTCAGAGGCCACTTTTTTAACAATCCGTAGAGGAAGGCGCCGTGATACACGTCTCCCGCACCAGTCGTATCTTCAACCGGAACCTTAAATCCCTCATGATAAACCTCTTCCCCCTCCCGCGTCACGCAGAGGCTGCCTCTCTCCCCAAGGGTCACTCCGACGACACTGGGGCCCCAGCTTGTCATTACACGTGCAGCCTTTAAAGGATCTGTCTCCCCCGTTGCCTCCAGCGCCGCCGTCTCAGAACATATCAGCACGTCGGTTAAACTTATGATCCTGCGTAAAATCCCTGTTCTCTCTCGTCTCCACAAGCCTATATCCAAGGATGTGACCACGCCGTGACGCCTAGCCTCCCTGAAAGCGGACAGCGTGGCCTTTGGAAACGCTGTGTCTGCGTGAACTATTCTCGCCTCAGCTAGATACTTTAAATCCTCACCGCTGAGCTCCAGGTCTTCGATCTCCATGTACGGAAGGAAAACCCGTTCCCACGTCTCCCCGTCGACTAGGACGAACACGACCATGCTTCTCGCGCCCTTAACAACCCTGATCCTGGAGACGTCAACCCTCTCTTTTTCTAAGCCCCTTATTATCTCCTCGCCAGTACTGTCATCGCCAACCGCTGTAATCATGCCAGCCCTAGCTCCTAGCCGCGCCACGGTGACCATCGCTGTAGCGGCAACCCCGCCGCCCTGAACATCCCAGTTGAGAAGACGGCAACCGCCGGGCACGGAGGCGAGACGGGGCACCTTTAAAAGATAGTCTAGGGTTGCGTAGCCTATGCCGACCACGTCTACGCGAGGCATCTATGCCTCCACCAGTACCTCCTCTCCAGACTCAGCGGACTTCAGCGAGGCCTCGAGTATCGCCTGTAGCCACACCATCTCGTCAGGCTTCGTTAAGGGCTCCATGTCATTCACTATGCAGTCAACGAAGTGCCTTAGCTCGTCCACATAGGGATTATTGTCTTTAATCTGAAGCCTTTTCTCGTAGTAGACGCCGTCCTCCTCCCCGTAAACCGTGGCGGTTCCGTAGTCCAGACCAGCCTTATCCCCTAGGAGGACGACGTTAAACCCTGTCTGGGGCAGGTGGGCGGCCCAGCTGACCTCTAGCAGCACCGTGGCCCCGCTCCTCATTTTTATGAGTGAGGAGGCGAAGTCCTCCACGTCGAAGACGCCGCCGGGCACCGGCTTACCCCAGCCTCCAGCTCCCTTTCCCCTTGGGCCGAACACGGCGTATGTTGAGGCGAGAACCCTTTCAGCCCTGAAATCCCCCATTAGCCACAGGCCTAGGTCTAGGGCGTGTACACCTATGTCGAACAGGGCTCCAGCGCCAGCATCTTTCTTCCGGGTGAACCAGCTACCCATCCCGGGTATGCCTGATCTCCTCAGATACCAGCACTTCACGTAGTACACGTCGCCGAACACGCCGTTCGAAACCATTCTCCTCATAACCAGGCTTTTAGACCTAAACCTGTTGCTTAGCCCTATGAGCAGCTTGCCGCCGTGCCTCCGGCTAGCTGCGAACATTTCTTTCACCTCTTTTGCCGTCAACGCAGGGGGTTTCTCGCAGAGGACGTGTTTACCCTCCTTCAAGGCCTCTATTGTCGCCACCGAGTGCAGTCTGTTGGGCAGACATACTATTATAGCGTCGACCTCCGGGTCAGCAACCAGGTCGCGCCAGTCCTCGTATAAACGCGGCACTTTAAACACTTCCCTAGCCTCCCTCAACGCCGCCTCATCGATGTCGCACACCGCAACTAGCTCGGCGCCATCCACTTTTGCGAGGTTCGAAGCGTGGGCTCTTCCCATCGACCCGAAACCAGCTATACCGACCCGTACCACGTTCAAGCCTCGCCACCAGAGAAAATAGGGAGGATTCCCTTAAAGCCTTTTCACGGCCTTTGAGCCGAGGCTATGGCCAGCGAAACCGATAATTAGATGTCCGCGTTTTTCTGACCAGGTTAAGAACATGATTGTGAGCATAACGCCTGACCTGGCGCTCGATGTAGGATACACTTATGCTGGCGGCCTAGGGGTTCTCGAAGGAGACAAGTTCTACGCGGCGGCTAAGCTCGGCATAGACTACACCGTGCTCACCCTCTTCTACAGGAACGGTTACGTCTCCTACACGTTTGACGACGGAGGAAATCCCATACCTAAGCCCCAGCCACAGCCCGAAGAGTTTCTAAGTATCCTAGACTTAGAGGACGAGTACACGGTTACGCTTAAGGGAATAGATATCGTTACCAGGGCGTGGAGCTACGAGCTGGGGAGCGCTAAGGCGGTCTTCTTTGAGGCGGTAAGTCCCCAATGGGCCACCCAGCTGACGGATAGGATATACATAGAGCGTAACCTCGAGGAGGCCTTCTACAAATACACTTTCCTAGCGAAGGCGGCCGCCGCCTATATCAGGAGGGACGTAGGGCTTGAAAACGTTAGGTACATAGACCTTCAGGAGGCA
>CAYSTQ010000020.1:0-12992 GCA_964433855.1 uncultured Thermoproteales archaeon | reverse complement strand
AGCAGAGCTCTATGCCTGCGAAGCCAGCCTCACTAGCTATGCCGAAGAGTTTTTCAACGAGTTTGGGATCAGCTCCTCCGGGCATGATGCTCCAGGCGTTTACGCCGGGCTTCACAAGTATTCACCCGTTAAATGTTTTCGTGCTATGCTTATAGCTTTAAGCACGGTTAGCCTCCAGCTGACGCTTGTGCGATGCATGAAGCGTTTATATCATGGAAAGATGCCGTGAACTGTCTGGTCAAATGATTCCCAGCTCGGCTAGCACCTGTAAAAGTAGACGGGTTCTGATTTTAAGCTCTTCGCTGCTCATCGTGCTGGCGGCTGGACAGGCTGGGTCGACCATGGCTGTTTCTCTGTCTATGTCGTATATGACGGGGTAGATACGGCATCCTATTGGCCTGTAAGGGTATATTTTACATAGTTTACTGCCTTTATCTAAGAAGAAGCAGGCTCCTTTAACGTTTCTAAGCACGTATATTCCGTCCTCGTTTTTAACGGCGAAATCCTTTAAGCTATAGCCTAGGTTTTCGATTCTACGTATGTCATCCCAGGTTAGCGGCATCTCGGTTTCGAGGCAGCAGAGACCGCATTTAAGGCATTTAAACATGTGTTAGATTAATACGGGTTTAATACTTGAGGTTTACCTGGAGGCTTCGCCGCTATATGCTTTTATCTGTGAGCCTACATTGGAAAAACTGGTGGTAGATATGCAGGGGTTCTTCTTTAGAAACCCTGAGCATGGGAGCAAAGGGCTGGTTTGGCTGGCTGGCCCCGGCAACACGTCTCTGAAGTATCTTAGGTATGGCAGAGTATTACTGGGTGACGGGGAGAAGGTCTGCATAGACACCGGCTCGGAGGAGTACGCGGTTGTCGTTCTCTCCGGCAAGGCAGTTGTGGAGACGGAGGGGGGCGAGTTCGAGGCTGTGAAGCACTCCGCTGTCTATATACCCAAGGACTCATCGTTCAGGATACAGGGCTGCGGAGGAGGCTTGGATGCCGCCGTCTTTGCCGCTGAGGCTGTAAGAAAATACTCACCGTTTTTCGCCGATATAAGGGAGATTCTTGGACGCCCTGAGAAGCACAAGGTCGTTGGAGGCGAGAACTCGAAGAGGGAGGTCATAACCCTGATAGGGCAGGACGTGGAGGCAGATAGGCTTCTGGTCGGGGTTACCTGGACCATGAAGGGTAACTGGTCTAGCTGGCCGCCACATGAACACGGCGACCTGCTTGAGGAGATCTACGTGTTCTACGACATGGACAGGAGGGCATTCGGAATACAGATGGTGTATGAGGATTTTGAGGAGCCTATGTTCATCGGCTTGGTTAGGAATGGGGACTGTGTAGTGATACCTAGGGGTTTCCACCCGAATGTCGCCGCGCCGGGCTTCGAGCTAAAGTATGTGTGGGCGATGTGCGCCCTGGAGCCGGTTAAATACCGTGTCTACGGCAAGATGAGGGTGCAGGAGGGATATGGATAAGGCCCTTCTGGGCGTTGACCTGGGGACAACGTCGCTTAAAGCCGTCGTCTATTCGCCGGAGGGCGAGGTTGTCTCTGAGAAGGATGTGGCTTACCCCACGTTTTTTCCCCGGCCTATGTGGGCTGAGCAAAATCCTGAGGACTGGTGGAACGCTTTTAGAAGAGCCGTGCGGCATGTTGTGGCTGAGGCCCGTGGTAAAGGCTTCTCCATAGCTGCTATCGCCCTGGACAGCCAGAGAGAGGGGGTCGTGCCTGTTTCGAGGAGCGGGCGGCCGCTCGCCAACTGCATAATATGGATGGATCGTAGGAGCTGGGAGGAGGCTAGAATGATAGGAGGCTTAATCGGGGAGGAGGAGGTTTACCGTAGGACGGGGCTCGTGGTCGAGCCTACCTATACGGCTACGAAGATGCTATGGCTTAAAAAGCACATGCCCAGTGTTTTTGAGAAGACCTGGGTGTTTCTACAGCCTAAAGAGTATATCAACTATAGGTTGACTGGTGTAGCCGCTACGGATCCTTCTCTGGCTTCCAGAACGATGCTGTTTAACGTTTCGAGACTTGAATGGGATGATGATGTAGCCTGTGCCCTTGGAATACCTCTGGATAAGATGCCGGAGGTGAAGAGTAGCGACGAGATCATAGGGGTGGTTAGCGGCGAGCTTGCTAGGAGCTTAGGCCTGCCTGATGGATGCCCCGTGATAAATGGAGGTGGGGATAGACAGTGTGAAGCCTTGGGAGCCGGTGTGGTCGGACCGGGGGTTTTCGCTGAGTCGACTGGTACGGCGACTAACGTGATGACGTCGGCTTCTAGACCTGTTTTCGACGTGCATAGGAGGATACTTGTATCATGCCATGTGGTTAAAGGCTATTGGCTTAAGGAGGCTGGCACGTCGCCTACAGGCGCTATACTGAAGTGGTTTAGGGATCTGGCTTACCAGGGAGAGCCTGACCCTTATGAAGCTATGAACAGGGAGGCTGAAAAGTCGCCTCCGGGGGCTAACGGTGTAGTTGTTTTACCGTATTTCATGGGGAGCCGAGCTCCTCTCTGGAAGCCTTATATGCGGGGGCTTATCGCTGGGCTTTCACTTGGGATAAGCCGGGGCGACGTGGTTAGGGGGATAATGGAGGGTATTGCCTTTCTGATCAGGGAGATACTGGAGACCTACGATGAAATAGGGTTTAAGGCCAGCAGGATAAGGCTGCTTGGCGGCGCTGCTCGGAGCAGGCTTTGGAACACGATAAAGGCTAGCGTATTGGGAATGAAGGTTGAGGTTTTAAAAGAGTATAGTGCAGCGAGCCTTGGCGCGGCGGTGTTAGCAGGAGTGGCCGTCGGAATCTATCATTCCCCTATTGAAGCGGCTGAGCGCTTGCTGAAGGTGGAGGAAGTGGTTTCTCCCAGGGAGGAATGGGTACAGATCTATGATGATAAGTATAGGGATTTCAAGAAGGTAAGCCGGATGGCTGTTAGCCTGTACAGGGAGCTTAAAGCTGGCAGGGATCTGGACTAAGATAGAAGCTCGATTAGCTTGGTTAGACTCGGTATTACCTCAGCCTTACCGGGGTTTTTACGGTCTCTATCCAGCAGTAGAGCGTTAAGCCCAGCTTTCCGTGGCTCCTCTGAGTCGTATGTCAGATCGTCCCCGATATGCAGAACTTCTGAAGGCTTGACATCTAGCTGTCGACATATCCATCTGTAAAAAACGCTGGTTTTCCTGGCCTGCCCGAGATGGGAGACGCAGCTATAGGCCGCTTTAAAGAAACGGCTTAGATCTTCCATGCCTTTTAAAGCAGTGACTATGAACTCGGCAGCAGCATTAGTGGATATTATGATCGTGTACCGAGACGCTAAGCTTGGTATTGCCTCAGCCGCGTCAGGGTAGACCCTCACCATCTCGTCTAGGCCTTGAAAAACTTCGTCGACGCTATACGGCAACCCTAGGGCTTTAATCCAGTATTCAGGGAGGTACCATCTTACGTCATCCATGCCTATTTCATCGTACATTTCGTAGACTTTCTTTTTTGCGGCGTCTATTGGGATCCCGTGGACGGCGGCGTATAGCCTTGGTATGTGTTCTAGCCAGAAGTAGTCTGCCAGGGTCCGGTCTATTAGTGTGCCGTCGAGATCAAACGATATTACTTTGATACCGCTTAGCCGCATTTTCACTCCCCATCGATCACCGGGTGACCTCGCTTTAAACCATATGAGACCTTTAATTATGTTTAACTCGATAAGCTAGAAGCTTAATCATCCTCTGGTCATGCATAGAGCATCAGCTGGATAGAAGGCTTCTAAAGCAAGTATATTGAATATGTTAGGTAAAAATATTTAATCCATTTTAACATTCGCTAGTCATAGCAAACATATTTGCTAGTCGTGTTTGACGCGTTTTAACACAATGGTTAATATGGCTACTGATAGCAATGGGGCTATCGCTAGGTATGAAAAAGCTGCCATGTACCCTACATAGGATACGGTAACGCCCGAGAGTATTGGGCCTAGGGCCTGCCCTATGTCCTTTATAGTTTCTAGGCTACCTATTGCAGCACCGTATTTCTCCCTTGGAGCAAGTTCTGATGCTAAGGGTGTCGCTGACGCCGTGATCATCGCAACCCCTGAAGCGAACGTGACTAGGCCTAAGGCGGTTAATAAAGCAGTTGTCGCCGCGGAGACCGTCAGCACACCGATGGAGGCCAGCATGGCC
This sequence comes from uncultured Thermoproteales archaeon, assembly GCA_964433855.1. Lineage (GTDB taxonomy): Archaea > Thermoproteota > Thermoprotei > Thermofilales > CAYSTQ01 > CAYSTQ01. The sequence goes on along the minus strand of CAYSTQ010000020.1, from coordinate 8,813 downwards.
CCAACCAGTATAACTGGTAGTCTTCCCATTCTGTCTGATGCTGCTCCAGCTAGGGGTTTTAGTATGGCTAGGGTAGCTAGTTCAGCTGTGAAAAGCAGGCCTATGAGCCATGTGGCTGTCCCGGCTTCGCTTAGGCGGGGCAGGAATGTTTCTAGGCTCTGCATGGCAAAGTACGTTGCGGCGTTGACCAGGCCTACCGCGAGTATTCCCGGCGTGGATAGGGCTTCTTTTAGGCCTATTAGAAAGCTTTCCTCTCGTTGTTCGACGGCTTCAACGCGGCCTGGAGCAAATGTGACCACTATCAAAGCAGTTAGGCCAGAGATGGCGCATATGGTGAACACTGAATGGAAACCGGCTAGAAATATCAGTGTTCCCGCCGTGCTTGGAGCGAGCAGTCTGCCAGCTAGTGTAGATGATGAGAAGAGCCCCATGGCCTTGCCTCGTTCCTCGCGGTAAAGATCAGCTATTAAAGCCATCGAGACTGGGGTGAATATGGCGGTGGCTAGGCCATGGTAGGCTCTTACAGCGGCTAGTTGCCAAGCGTCGAAGGCTAGGAAGTAGAGCATAGGGGCTGTTGTGAAGAAGACCCCGCTGACGATTAACAGTTTTTCCGGCCATAGACGTCTGAGAGGTTGCCTGCTATGACGTTGGTGAATATCCCAGTGATAGTGGACGCTGCAGCTATTAATCCTATTTCGGAGGGGGAGAGGCCCAGCTGTTCAGCGTAAAGTGATAGTGTTGGTGATTTCGACATCGTGGAGCTGAGTATCGCGAAGAAGCCGGTTATGCATAGTAGTACTAGGAGCTTACGCATTCATGCACCCTTTCAGCTCCTTGAGGATGGTGCTTATCTTCCCGCGTAGGAAGGAGAGTCTTCCTGAACGACTCATGGTGTTTAGCTGAGCCTTATACTTATCTTCCAATTCTTTCGCCTTGTAAAACGCGTAGATGGCGTCCCATATTTTAAACCCTGTTTCCAGGGTCTTATAGTCGTCCTCGGCAGCGAGCCTTAAACCGGTGAATACTATTCGTATGCCGCGGGCCTCAGGCGGATCCTCTAATCTGAAGTCGGCGGCGTGCACTAGCTTGGCTATCGCATGCACCGCAGGATCTTCAACGTTATATTTCTCAACTATTGTCTCGAAGGTACATTTACCGTCGTGATGGCCTAGCTCCACCCCCTCTATGTCGAAAGGTGTTCCCATGCCCTTGCCAGGCTTCTCTTCAGGCCAGTTTATAAATATGAACTCCGCCTCGGAGTCGATAAACCTCTTTATCAGCCACGCGCTTGCCGTCCTGTCTACATGTGGATACGTCCTGGTAACCCACTTCATGGCTTCTCCCTCCATCTGAGTTCTATTTTTAGCTCTGTGAAAACCCCTTCTTTTTCAATCTCTATTTTAACGGCAAGGTTTTCCGGGGGCTTTAGCTTAATAGGCTCTACGGCGAACTATTTTCAGGGGGATCTCAACGTATTCCCCGCTGGTGAGCTGCTCCCCTATTTTCCTTATGAGCTCGCCAGCATCCTTTCTGCTGCTTTTGAATTTGTATTCCACCTCACCTTCTATCTCGGCCAAAAAGATCCCCTCACCCAATTGCTGCTTGAACTTTTACATCATAATGTTTTTGGGTAAAAATACATATGGAGCTATTGGAGGTTTTAGGGTCTAGACAAAGGCTTAAGATACTGCGGGCTTTAGCTGGAGGAGACAGATATCTGAGCGAGCTGGCTAAGGAGGTTAAAGCGGATACTAAGGCTTTACAGCGCCACCTAGCCATCCTTGAGAAAGCCGGGCTTATTGAAAGCTACGTTGAGGGACGGCGACGGTATTACAGGCTGGTAAAAAGGATCACATTGGACGTCTCCCCTAAGGAGGGGGAAAGGAGGTTTATAATAGCTGTAAGACCTGTTTAGCTAAGAAAGCTATGCGGACCTAGGGTGCTAAGTAAAACATTTTTAGCCAACGTCTCGCTTATCATATCTCGGTATTACTCCTTCTTTTTCGAGAACTGTCACTATTCCGACTATTGCGGCTACTGCCGCGAAGTCCGTCGATATCGTTACGTTAGGTGATAGGTCTATTACCAGGTCGGCATGTCTGAACAGGCCTGTCGGAATTCCTTCTCTAGCTCCTACGACGATGTTTACTCGCTTATGCTCTGTGAACAGCTCTGCTACCTGGTTTGAAACGTCTGGGAGAGGGTCGCCCCTGGTGGACGTCACTATTATCGGCTCGCCACGCCTATCTCTGAAGAACTGGTATAGGTCCTGTACGTAGACCGGGACTTCTCTCGGTCTACGGGCATACGTTTTTCTCTGGATTTCCAGCCTTGTCCTTCTGCCTTCTAGGACGCCTTTAAGGAAAGCTGTCAGCTCAGCTGCCTCAACTGGCCTTATAGGGGTGATGTAAAGCTCACGTATTTCGAACGTCTGCACAGCCCTTCCTATCCGGACCCCTATAGCCCTGGCTGCGTCGAGAGGGCCTGTGTAGGGCATCTGCGCTATGGCAAACTTCCTAAGCATGTTTTCCACTAACGGTTTACCGGGCCTTAGCTTTCGCCTCTCCACCTCTCCGCCTGTAACCGATATGTAGGCTTTCTCCTTCAGAATTTCGATCCAGACGATTTTGTCAGGGTATGACAGGTTAACCTCGGCGCCGGTTGCTTCTTTAACCGCGGCCCCTGCTGCCATGTTAACGTCTATGCTTGTGAAGCTATGCTGTCCACGTCTCGTTGTTCTGACGGCGAAGCTTTCACCCCTCTCTATAATCTGCCTCGTTACCTCAGCCGCGGCTTTGGCTATTTCCGTTATCTCAGCGCGAGTCTCAGCCATGATTGGAAGAGCCTTCTCAACCTCTTCGACCCTATTCAGGATTAGCCCGGCAACCTCTACCGGATCCACATCTGGAGCCTCGACGAGGACTAGGCCTAGGAAGCCGTATGGTTTAGGGAGGCATTTAACGGTGTCTTCCAGCTCCTCCTCAATCCTGGAGGCCGCAATGTTCTCAAGACCTTTGACGGTCTTGACGAGCACGGTAACCATGTTCCCCCCATGTAGTAGCTGGTTTTCTTGACATTTGAAACTGCCAACTAATATATTGTCTCTACTGTCTACGGGTGTTTAGGCTTATGGCTCCGCTTTATCAGCACACGACAGTAACGAGAAGAACGGTGAAGTGATCGCTTTTTGTTCCGGGAAAACTATTCTCGGTGGAGCATAGCGTTTTCTTTCTAGTTTAGCGGCTATATTCAACGATTGGTATTTGAGTGGGCTGAATCTAATACTAGCTTGGGTTTAGAGGATGGAGGAGGAATCTATAGCGAGGGCTTTGAACGACGAGACTAGGCTTCAAATATTGGCTGTGCTTGTAGAGCGAGGGGAGCGCACGATTCAGGATCTGGCTGAGCTAGTGGGTAGACATAGGAGTACGATATATAAGCATCTCGTAAAGCTGGAGGAGGCTGGACTGGTTTCTCATAGGGAGCGGGACGGCAGGTTCTTTTACGCCGCGACAGAGCTTGGAGGAAGCGCGCTGAAAGTTTATAGGGGTCTTAGGGGTGAGGCGGCGCTTCAGGTGAGGGTTAAACGCCGTTTTTGGAGGCTGCCTCGAGGCATGGCTAGGATATTTCTGGTAGTTCCCTCGGCAGCTTTGGTTTTAATAGCTTTGAAGGGTATGGCTACGCCGGACGTTAACGCCTTGTCGAAAATAATATGGTTTACAACTTTTACTTGTCTGGCCCTGGCCTGGTGGGTTGCTGTCAGAAAGCATGTTAGGTAGCTTATCTTGCGCTTATCTTGTTGCTACATAGGACGGAGTAGGGGCAGTAACCGCATTCCCACTCGTACAGAGGGGCTTGCCCGCCGCTTAGGGCCTGTTTAACCATGTTGACTACAACGTCTTCCGTCAGGGGCTCCTCTACGTACTCCGCTATTCTGTCAGGAGTAATATACAGGACGCAGGCTTTCCCGGCTTCAACCATCCAGGCATAGATCCTCGCCTGAAGAATATGTCGTTCATGGGGTATGGAAAAGTCGCTGCGCCCCGTCTTTATTTCAACGACCTCCTTAAACCCGTTGCGGGTAACTAGGGCGTCGATCCGGCCTTTAAGCCTTATACTCTGATTATCGATGCTGAGCTGGCGTTCGACTTCGACCTCTGTCTCCACATGGCTTTCAGGGAGGATTAGGTGGAGCAGTGATTCAAGGCCTATATGGACCAGTTCCCCGAGTATGCCAGCTGGGATAAAGACCTCTTTTGCTGAGAGCTCTGGGTAAGCCTGCTCATACCTGAGTTTTAACGGGCATCTTAGAATGTCTGTAACATAGAGAACCCCTTCTTCACGCACATGCTTCTCACGCTCTTTCAGCCTCCAGCGGTATAACGCCTCTACAAGAGTCAGCGTTCCGGGTTTCTCAGACATGGGTTCTCCCGTTAGCATTCATGCTGGATACGTATTAATGGGTTTTTCCAAATCAGACGACTCCGTCTCGTTTCAACGTGTTCTCAATGGAAGGATTGATAAGTACAGGTTGTTGCTGACCACTTGTTTCTCCACTTTAAGATCGCGTTCAGCACTGTCTAGTAGGAAGTCGAGGAGCTTCTCCCTGCTTTCAGTTTTTAACCCCTGTTCCTCGTTCCACTCAGCTACCGCTGCAGTGAAGAGCCTTCGCTCAAGGGAGCGTATTCTAGCTAGCCTGCTGAGTTCAGCTACCATGCTCGCCGGTATTGGTTTATCATCCGGGATCAGACCGGGGCAGAAGCCTACGGCTTCAGGTAGAATACTGATCCTAACCATGCCGTTTCTTACCTCGTATTTGAAGGGGTAGAAGCGGCATACTATGGGTTTAAATCTATGTATCGTGCAGGGGCCCTTAGCGTTGAAGACGCAATATCCATCGTTTCTCCGTTTAAGGCCTAGGAAATAGGTTTTGCCGTTTAACAGGATTTTAGGCATCCTGCTTTCGTAGACCTCGGCGTTGTAAAGAGCGGTGAAGTCCACGCTGTCGAGACCTGTTCTGTCAGTTATTCTAAGCGCGTCAATATGGGTTATAGGAACCCAGTACATCCTGCAGCAACGTCCACAGAGTGTACAGGTGAAGCTCACCATATTTACCCCCTTAGCTACCTTTTGATAACTGCTGTCTAAACGTTGATGTTCATGGGATATACGTTATAGTTACTGGTTCCAACTATTTATTTACTTTAAGAACTTTATCCTACTGGTGAACGGTTTGGGAAAAAGGGTGTTTATACTCGGTTTAGATGGGCTTTCACCTAAAATCCTAGTGAACCTAGTCAGGGAGGGGGCTTTGCCTAATTTTGAGAAGATGCTGCGTAACGGGGTCTTCGCTAAGACGATGCCTGCTATACCGGCTCAGACCCCTGAGAACTGGACCACGATAGCGACCGGCGCCTGGCCGGGTACTCACGGGATAGCTGTATGGGGCCGTCACGACCCGGGCGACTCGGTGATGAATAAGAAAGGCGATGAAGCTATGTCCTCGAACCTGTGCAGGGCTGAATACCTATGGGAGGCTGCTGGGAGACAAGGGTTGAAATCTATCGTTTTCTATTTTGTAGGCTATCCCCCGACGACCGACATGGCTATATATTTTGACTGGTTCTGGAGGCCGCAAGCTTTCTTCTTCGAAATATGTAGCGCCGCCTGCTATATGAGTTATCCCTCCGTTAAAAAACCTGGTAAGGCTGGCAGAATCTTCCCGGTTAAATTCAGGGAGGCTGAGGGATGGGCTAGTCTTCCCGATAGCACTGTGCAGCCCTTGGAAGCGGAGATCCGGGTTGAGCCTAAAATAGGTGGAGAAGGCGTCACATACCATGTTTTGATATTCGGTGAGGAGAGGGAAGGCTACGATAGATGTCTTATATCGAAGGAAAAAGACGCAGGGAAGAGCTTGGCTGTACTTAAGCCAGGTGAGTGGACTGACTGGTTCAGAGAGGTTTTCAGGGTTGAGGGAGAGAAGAAAATTGGTACTGTTAGGTTTAAGCTTGTGGAGCTGAGCCCGGATGGGTCTAGGTTTCTGCTTTATAGGTCTCAGGTCTATCCGACAACGGGTTTCTCCAGCCCGCCGGAGGTGTCTGGTGAGCTTGTGAAGATGTTTGGACCGTATATTAATGAGGCGGCTGGCCGACTGTTTCTAAGAGGCCCGCTGGATGAGGAGACCTTTAAGGAGGAGTTCGAATATCATATTAAATGGATAGCCGGCGCTGCGCAGTACCTTATGGATAAATATGATGCGAGCATCTTTGTGATGCATTGGCATTTTTTAGATACCCTGCATCACGGTGTCCTAGGTCAGGCTGATCCTGAGGGGAGCATGTTTGATCCGGAAAAAGCTGATGAGGCTAGAAGGGTGCTTAGACTTGGGTATCAGATGGCGGATAGGCTTGTCGGGGAATTCTTAAAAATACTAGATGAGAACACGTATCTCTTCGTGGTTTCTGACCATGGCGACGTGCCTAACAGGAAAAAGTATTCTATCGTCAGGGCCCTGGCTAAGAGAGGGCTTGTACATGTAGAGAAGACTCCTGATGGTAGAGAACGCGTGGACTGGTCTAGGAGTAAAGTCTTCGTGGATCTAACTAACGTCTATATTAATCTGAAAAGTAGGTATGCGGGAGGAATAGTTGAGGACGATGAATACGAGGATGTTAGACGCGAGGTTATAGATGTGCTTAGAAGCTGTAAGGATCAGGATGGCGAATACGTTGTTTTATTAGCGCTTAAAAGAGAGGATGCGCCTCTGATTGGTCTGTGGGGTCCCTACGTGGGCGACGTCGTATTTGTGTATAACAAGGGTTTCACCTGGGGTGTTGATCTAAATGGGGAGAGGTCGATGCTTGTAGGTGGCGCAAACCATGGTCCTCAGCCACCGACCGCTGAAACGGCGTTTTCCTCTAATTACGCAGCTATAATAGCTGTAGGGCCAGGGCTGAAGAAGGGCTATGTTAGACCGGTGGATCTCTTGGGGCCAGCGTACACCGTGGACGTGGCCCCAACAGTGTCGTACCTGTTAGGCATAAAGCCGCCGCGTCATAGTCAGGGTAGAGTGCTTTATGATTTCATGGAGGGCTGGGACGTGTCGCCCATGAAAAGGAAGCGTGTGCCGCTACGGTTCCCTAGGGCTCCTACGCCGCTTCGTGGAGATGTTACAGATCAATAATTTGTGAAACCGATGGAAGTATTACATATTTATATTTTTATTATAAATATAGGAAAAGTTAAAGCAATGCTTTTTTCTTAGCGATTGTAACTAATACTATTATGATTACGGCGGCTATAGCCGCCATATATATGCTGCCTTCTATTCCCTGCTTCTCAACGTACTTGCTTTTAGCCGGCGGCCCCAGGTCTAGATCCAGGTCCTGGCTACTTATAAGAAATTCCGCGTCCCATAGTGAAGTACCGCCGTCGACATCCGGCGAGCCGTTACCTATAACCTCTATTAGCACCGATTTGTCCGATATAACCTCGTATACTCCGCGGGGATACTTGTAGTATTGATCTGGCTGTAGGTTCAATGCGTCGACTCCTGTCTGGCTCCTAACCTTGATGGATGCTCCGTGAGGAGCAAATATAACCATGCCTGACGGAGCATATAGTTTCATCGGCGTATCAGCTGGGACCGGAAGTAAAGCTATCCCCCTGATCTCCTCCATTTCTATTACGTCTTTGGCGTCGCCTGCGAGCGCCGTAACCGGTTTATCTGATATTATCCTGTAGTACGTGTCGCGGCTATAGGTTGTCTTGAAAAAGCCTAGGTTATCCAGCTCTGATCCTGAAAATGTGTGCTCGGCCTGTACTCCGTACTGGGGTGTTCTAGTAATCCTGACTTTACAGACTTCATAAGGGAAGACTAGGAGGTGGCCTTCGTAGGCCGTGTGCCCCGCATACAGGTTTGTTCCCTTGAACCTGCCTGTAGCGTCTATGGCAAACATCATGCCTTGATAATCTACTTGGCTCACTACTATTCTCCCTGTTGAGACGACACGGCATATCTCGCCTGAGCTAAGCGATGCCTTGAGGAGAGCTGTCTCGTTCTGTTTGAGTGCTTGCTGTCCTAGGAGTTTCCCTGCTGCACTATATATTTTGATTTCAGCGTCTTCGAAGGCGTGTACGACAAGGTTCTCCCCTACGCCGACCCCGCTTCCCCCAACCTTTATCACTATGAACTCCTTACCTATGTAGCCGCCTTCCATCGACGGGAAAAAGCCCGTTAGGTCTATGGATGAGTAATCTCTTGTTCCTGGATATACTAGGATGGGCACTCTTTTATCGACTACTATCTTGTAAGCACCGCTTGACACAGTAATATTAACCTCTTTTAGTTTAGGCAGTGTCACGTTAACCAGATGTTTGATAACCGTGCCTCCATACTCAAGCTTGTAAAGCGCTGCCTCTGATTTTTCAGGGCTTATAAACATTATTGTGGCCTGAATCGGCGTGTCGCCGTTGACGTATGGAATATAGAAATAGTATACGTACTGAGGCGCTCCAGCCGACGGATATAATCCCAGGGTTAAGGCTAGGACGGCGGCAATAATTAGATATGACTTCAACCATATCACCTGGCCGCGTTACTGTCATTTATCTAATTTAAACTATATTTAAATTTAAGGAGCCGCTTTTTTCACATAAATAGTGTTAAGAGTTTTGGTGGCGGAGCTGTAGGAATGCTTTCCTAGCATTTTTACGGGATAAAAAATATGTTTATCTCAGGTCAATAGGAGGTTTGGTGATGTGGCCGTGACAGTACGGCTATATTACGAGGATGCATATATCAGGGAGTTTAG
>CAYSTQ010000019.1:0-13151 GCA_964433855.1 uncultured Thermoproteales archaeon | reverse complement strand
ACGGTTAAAAGACGTTCTCCCTTGACACGTCTGGAAATTTACAATTGTATCATTGACGCATGCTAGCAAAGTCTAGGAGTTGTTTCCTCAAACTATGTTTGAAAAAAGCCTAAGAGCACCCATATGCTAGCTGAAACATTAGAGATGATGAGAAAGACAATAGCCGCTACCAGCTTAACTGGGTTTGGTCTCGATTCCGATTCTTTTAGCCACTTTTCTCTGCAGAGCGTCTAGTGTTAGGAGTGGCAGGCTCTTCTCTAAGGCAAGGGCTATGTAAAGAGAATCGTACAGGCTTAAGCCGTGTGATAGGGATATTTCAAGCGCCTTTTCGATGTACTTAAGTTCATGTTCTACAAGAATGTTTCGACCTATTAGTGACATAAGCAATGCATAGGCTTTATAGGCTTCGTTAACTGTAATGAGCTTTCGGAGATAAGTGGCTCTCCATATGGCGTTTACCGCCTCCTTAACTACGTGATCAACAGAGACGGCGTGGGCAAGGTATTTTGCAAGTCTCCTCCAGCCTTCCTCCTTGAGCACAAACGCCGCTAGAGCTGAAGCGTCAACTACTATCACGATCCTCCCTCACGGAAGATGTGGAGAATCCTTGAGGAACACACCAGGTGGCTTTCTCGAGCTCTTCTAAAACCCTCTTAAAGTTCTCCCTAGCTTCCAGCTCTCTAAGTTTCTCCTCCACAAATCTCCTGAGCTCCTCGCTCCAATTCACCAGGTTTTTATACTTTTTCATTTTCTCCTTGACTTCACTCCTGACCTTAAAACTCACAACCTTGCTCATGGTATACCCCCCGCTTCTTTGCCACGATATACTTTAAAGTAGACCATATGGTATTATTTGAAATTAACGCTTTTGTAATCCCCCGCATCAATATCAGAAAAATTTTAGAAGATATGTATCATGGTTAGGTCGACGATGCTTTTAAAGGTTCTACACCCAAACTACATCTTTAAATTATTTCTTTATTAGGATTCATTAAAGCGCTGTATAACCGGATACTTTTCCAGCAAGTTAGTATTATAGAGAGTTTATGATACAAAGCGATAAGTCATACCAAGGACGGATACCCGCTGATATCCTCCTACTTATATCTAAGAAGCTAAGTTAGGGTTTAGATCAGTGTTAACGGTCTCCATTCACTCCCGTAGAACACCCACTGGAAACTACTGCTATCACCATCTATAAAGGGTTATTATTGTCAGCGGTTTTTCTAGACGTGGAAGATGGGCTATGCATGGGAGGGACTGGTTTTCCCTGTCTGAGAAACTGCATAGGGTGTATAAGGGTAAGATAGAGGTTGTTCCTAAGGTTCCCATAATGGGCCTTGATGATTTCTCTATATGGTATACTCCCGGGGTAGCTGAGCCGTGCAGGAGGATCAGCGTGAACCCGGATACGTCGTTTGAGTACACATTGAGGTGGAATTACGCGGCGGTTATAAGCGATGGGTCGAGGGTACTGGGCCTGGGCGACGTGGGTGCCGAGGCTGCGCTGCCGGTGATGGAGGGCAAGTCTCTTCTCTTCAAGTATCTGGGGGGTGTGGACGCTGTCCCGCTGGTCATCGGGGAGAGGGATGTTGAGGGGTTTGTAAGGGTGGTGAAAGCGTTAGAGCCGAGTTTCGGGGCTGTGAACCTCGAGGACATCAGAAGCCCTAAGTGCTTCCGTATTCTGGAGAGGCTTCAGGAGACGTTGGAGATACCGGTTTGGCATGATGATCAGCAGGGGACGGCCCTGGTTGTTATAGCCGCCCTGATAAACGCCTTGAAGCTGACGGGAAGGAGCATAGGGGAGGCGAGGATAGCCTTGATAGGCGCTGGCGCCGCCAATATATCAGTGTATAAATATTTGAAGATCCTCGGGGCAGACCCCGAGAACATAGTGGTCGTGGATAGCAGAGGCATACTGCATCCCAGCCGGGGGGACATGGAGGAGTTGAAGAGGGTCAACCCGTGGAAGTACCAGGTGGCAGAGGAGACATGCCCTGATAAGACCGGCGGCATACCTGAGGCGCTCGACGGAGCGGATGTGGTGATAGCCCTCTCGAAGCCGGGGCCCGGTGTCATAAAGAAGGAGTGGATTAGCAGGATGGAAAGTAATCCAGTGGTTTTCGCCTGCGCCAACCCAGTCCCGGAAATTTGGCCGTGGGAGGCCAGGGAGGCTGGCGCTAAAATAGTGGCTACAGGGAGGGGTGACTTCCCCAACCAGGTGAACAACAGCCTTGGATTCCCCGCTGTGTTCCGCGGCGTCTTAACAGTGAGAGCTAGGAAGATGGCGGATGAGATGTTCATGGCTGCCGCATACGCGATCGCCGACTACACTGAGGAGACAGGGCTTAGAGAGGACAGGGTCATAGCGAGCATGGAGGAGAAAGAGCTCTATGTTAGAGAGGCCTTAGCAGTGGCTGAGAAAGCCATGGAGCTAGGCCTCGCTAGGAGGAGGCTGTCCAGGAGCGAGCTTGAGGCCGAGATAAGGGAGTGCATAGAGAGGCCGAAGAAGTACTTAAAGGCTGCGCTAAAAACCTCTCTAATAAAGCCTGTAAACCAGGTGTAGACGGTGGACTCCGAGTACAGGAGGCTCGTAAACCTGGTTGCGGACTTCATAGCCAAGGTCGTGACAGAGCTCCCGCGGGACGTTCTTAAAGCGTTAAAACATGCGTACAGCGTCGAGGAGAGCCCCCGGGTTAAAGCGGTCTACGAAGCCTATTTTAAAAACCTTGAATTGGCTAGGGCTAAACGCCGCCCCATCTGCCAGGACACAGGAATACTCATGTTCTTCGTCAAGGCGGGAACCAGATTCCCGCTCATAGACTTCGTGCATGACGCGTTGATCGACGCTACTAAGGTGGCTACTGCGGCCGTGCCTCTAAGGCCTAATGCGGTAAACCCGTTCACGGGGGTCAACAGCGGCGACAACACGGGGGCTGAGATACCGTTCATCCACGTAGAGCTGGTTCCCGGCGGCGAAAGCCTCGAGGTAGCCCTATACGTAGCTGGCGGCGGCAGCAGCCTGCCGGGCGCTTCGAGAGTTTTCACTCCGGCTGAAGGCTTGAAGGCCGTTAAAAGGTTCGTGGTGGACACTGTGGCGGAATACGGGCTTTACGCATGTCCCCCGTTAATAGTGGGCGTAGGTGTAGGGGCTACGGCTGAGATAGCCGCCTTACTGTCTAAGAAGGCCCTGCTGAGAGAGATTGGGGTTCGCAGCACAAACCCGGATGCTGCCAGGCTAGAGGAGGAGCTGGAAAAGGGGTTGAACAGTCTTAACATAGGCGCTCAAGGGCTAGGCGGGAGAGTAACCGTGTTAGGAGTCTCCGTGGAGTACTCTCATAGGCATCCGGCAACCCTGGCGACCGGAGTGTCCATCGGGTGCTGGGCCCATAGAAGAGGCCTGTTAATAATCCAGCCGGACTTAAGGCCTGAAACCCCATACTACGGGTGAAACAGCTTGCCGAGCATCCATAGTTTAAGAACGCCGGTCAGCGACGGGGATTTAGAGCCCGTAAAGGTTGGCGACACCCTGTACATATCGGGTGTCATCGTTACGGCTAGGGACAGCGCTCACCGGAGGCTCGTGGTAGAGGGGGTACGGCCACCGGTCAGCCTTGAGGGATACGCGGTATTCCACGCGGGCCCTGTTGTGAAGAGGCGTGGCAGGGGCTGGGAAGCAGTGTCAATAGGTCCAACGACCAGCGCCAGGATGGAGCCTTATGAAGCAGAGTTCATAGAGAGGACTGGAGTGAAGGCTATAGTCGGCAAGGGCTTCATGGGGGAGAGAACAGCTGAGGCCTGCAGAAGGCATCGGTGTATCGTAGCCATGTTTCCCGGCGGCTGCGGAGCGTTAGCTTCGGAGTACGTTAAAGAGGTTTTAGAGGTGTATTGGCTGGACTTAGGGATGCCTGAAGCCTTATGGGTCTTGAAAGTGGAGGGCTTCGGCCCGTTAATAGTCACGATAGATGTTCATGGTAATAATCTGTTTAACGAGAGGATTGAAGAGGTCCGTAGGAGAGCGAGGCTTGTTAAAAACATGATGCTAAACCAGCTGTAGGCTCCGCTGAGGCAGCGGGTCTCGGTAAACAGACTTCTTCGATCGCAAACGCGGGTAATCTCTAGGCCTGGAAGACCTTCATTTACACGTCCCAGAACAACCTTATAAAAGGGCTTGCCCCCATCTCTGGGAGAAGGTTCTACGTCTACGTGAGGTTATTTAAGGCTTAGATTTGTATTTGATGAGAGACGCGATGCTGTTTTCGAGACGTAGATTACCAGTGGTTTAAAAGATGTCAGCGTTATTCTTAAACCAATAGGTTTTCTACATGGTTACTCGGTGACCCGGGTTTAAAGAGTAATAAGAGTGTTAATGATGTTTTAACGTTGCTAAACTTATTAACTAAGCTTTTAAAATATTTAGTTGGGGTCCTTAAGATGGAACTCCATGTAAGGCTAGACAACGACGACGTATGGAAGCTGGGACGGCTAGCTAGGCGTCTGAACTGTTCGATCAGGGAGCTTGCGGCCGCCGCGCTAAAGGGGTTAACAGTGCTGGGCGGGACCCCCATAGAGGGCATAGTGAAGGATCTGGCTGAGACGGATAACCCGGTTATGGCCGCGTTTACCCGGGCGATCCTGGGCTACTGGAACTTCTATGAGGCTTTTGAGAAAACCCTGCTTGAAGACCTGGGCTGCGCAGGCCATTACATGATGATGGATATGGAGGTGGATTTTAGAAAGGGAAGAATGGAGCTTATCTACCATAAACTGGGCGGTTCACCGCTGCTGGTAGACGTGTTCGTGCTCGCACTGGAGGGGCTCAGCGGGCCAGTCGAGCTTGAGGCTGGCCATTACCTGGGTTTCGAGGTCTCAGAGGAAAGACTTAGAAAGGTTTCGGAAGGGGCTAAAGCCAGATCTAGTCTATTCAGGAGAGGAATAAAACGTGAGGTTCGGCTTGACCATAACATGCTGGTGTTTAAGTTCAAGGCTGAAAACCTGGAGGAGCTGCCCAGCATACCTGAGATCTCGGAGGAAATGGACAATATAATATCTTCGGCGAGAGAATAAGGGAGACTTATAACGTTAAGTCACGTTAACAATTCATTATTGTGGTAGCCCCAGTAGCCTCAGCTACTTAGAAACATTTCAGCATCTGAGCAGATAAGTCTTTATAATATATGCTTTGACCTAGCTATGTTTTGGGGCCTCTACGGTGAAGACGGGGCGAGACCTATGAATTCAGTTTATAATAAAGGACGAAATCTATCCCCCGGCTCCTCCGTAACGTTTGAGGCCCCGGAAACCCATCCGACAGCGCCTACGGTAAAACATTAACAAGGATATGTAGCAGCAGAGAAGCGGAGAATGTGGTTACAGCCGCTGATAGAACTCTCTGGGTTGGAGCTCTTTGTATTCATCGGTCTCCATGGCTATGTGTCTTCTTATGTCGAGGCATAGGTGGCATTTGGATACGTAACCTTCCTCGAGTTCTCTATAACCATGCTCCTTAACAGCGTACTCATAGAGCTCCCTTATACATGAGGCAAGGGCTTTCAGGATAGGCCTGTCATCCAGCTCCACCCCGTCCAATATGTTTTCCAGGGCCCTAGCGTCGCCGAGCGATATGCCAGCACAGTAACCTGGGACGTAATTACAGTAGCAATCGACATGGATATGCCAGGGTCTCGTGAGCTCATCTATACAGGACTCCTGGAAAAACCTGCTGGCTGGATATCTCCTGTAGAGATGGCCAAGCCTGTAAGGGAGCCGACCCATAGGCAACATAACCGACGGACTGAAGCCTTCACGGAGTCCCTCTGGGTCCAGCCTGCAGATCGACTTAAGATACTCCTCAAACTTCATAGTGTTTTTAACTTCCAGCATGGAGAGCTGCCTGAGAAAGACCGGGTGGTAAACCATTACGTTATCGGACCCGAAAACCCTCTGGGCGAGCCTAACACCTCTCAGAATCCTTTCAAAGGGGACACATTCAACTACGAACGGGTTGGCGCTAACCAGTAATCCGTCAAGCCCAGCCTCCTTCAGACTTACGAGCCGCCCCTCTGCTTCTCCATCATTAACGCACCAGAAACAGTTGGTCTCCGCGAAGACGTAGCTGAAGCCAAGCCTTTCAGCAACCTCGGCAGCTTTCAGCAGTAGCCTAAAGTTTAGGAAAGGCTCGCCCCCTGTGAGATGCAGCCCATAGTTAACCCCTCTCAACATGGGCGGGGCCTCCGCAAACGCTTCAGCTAGTTTCCCAAGTATCTTCTCAAGGTCGCCTAGGTTTATCCAGTAGTTGCTCCATTTCGGGGAGCAGGCATACATGCAGTGCCTGCATTCACACGTACACCGGTACGAGAGCAACACACCTCCGGAAACTGGTCTACGAACGCGCAGCAAATCCATGAGTATAGTAGAGCCTAGACGCTGATATATAGTTGACAGCCATTAGATAGTAAAGTCTTAAAGCCGTAGAAAGAAACGTGTTGTCCGAGGGATGACCAAGATGACTGGGCTCCGCGTAAAATGGTTTCTGGAGGCTATCCCACGCGGGGAACACCCTGCCTCCGGCTCTCGAATCATGCAGCTTACGAGCGCGCCCATGGTTTCAACGAACATATACTGTGAGCAGCCATACTGTACCGCCGACGGCGGAAGGCTGGCCTTTACCCGTACTGTGTATCGACCAGAGCCGGTTACATCCTTATGGATTTATGACCTCGACAGGATGAGGCTCACCATGGTTGAACAAGAGGTCCAAGGAGGCATAGCGACGTGCAAGTATAGCGGCGAAATATATTACGTGACGACTCGCCGCGGCGGGCCGAGGCTTGTGAAGCTATCGCTTAAGACCCTTGACAAGGAGGAGGTTTTCAACCTAGAAGGAGTCCCGCCGCCGAAGACTATAGGCACAGTATCTCCAGATCACCGGTATTACGTCAACATGTCCTTCCTAGGCCCGGGCCGCTGCGCTATAGTTAGGCTAGATCTTAAACGTGGAGAGTGGCGGGTGATCCATGAAAAGCCTGACATAATAAACCCGCATCCGCAGTTCGAGCCTGGAAGGGGCGAGGACATACTTATACAGCACAACCGCGGCGGGTTGCTGGACGAGCAAGGCAACCTAGTGCGGCTGGTCGGAGAGGAGGGCGCCACCCTTTATGTTATAGACAGAGAGGGGGGAAATTATAGGCCGCTGCCTGTAGGTAAACCCCACACGAACCCGATAACCGGGCATGAGTGCTGGATAGGTGATACGGGCGAGGTTCTGCTCACAGTGGCTGGTACACGGGAGCAGGCTATGACGAACGGGGTTCTTCTAGCGGCGCAGCCTGGGGCTAAACGGGCTAGAGTAGTGGCTAAAGGGTGTTTGGTGACGCATATCAGCGTCTCCAGAGACGGCAGATTTTTCGTGGGTGACTTGATGAGTCTGCCGGGGATACCTATAGTGATAGGCTCTGTTAAAACGGGGCGCTGGGCTATCCTGTGCGAAACAGGCTCCTCAGGGGGTAGACCCCAGTACACGCATCCACACCCCTACATGTCAGGCGATAACCGCTGGGTTATCTACAACTCGGATAAAACGGGGATTCCACAGATATATGCCGCATACGTTCCGGAGAGTCTCCTAAAACAGTTAGAGAAATAGATAACCACTCTTTAGCCAATGCTCGATAAATGTTTTCGGAAAGAACCGGGTTCGATGAAATTATAGGTATGTTCAGAGATATACTGTTCAATAACAGCTGGGTGGAACTGTGAATCCGCTTATAATGCTTGGCCCTATCGGGATGATGCTCGTAGGCCTGCTCTCCATGCTTGCTTGGAGATGGTGGAGTGAAGTTCCGCTAAAATATTTTCTCTTAGGGGGAATAGTCTGGGCAGCGGCCATGGCTCCTAAAGCTCTCATGGATATCGCGGTTACTCAAGCGTTGAACTCATGGGCTAGGGAAACGTTTGGCGTGGAAGGATTGCTTATAGTAAGCAGCCTTTACGTCGGCGTTAGGACGGGGCTCCTGGAGTGTGGGTTTACGTATCTAATGTTTAAAAGAAAGCTGAAACAGCTATCCTTAGATGAAGCCGTGGCTTTCGGCGTAGGCTTCGGAGCCTTCGAGGCCATCCTGTTAGCAGCTCCGGCTATTATACAGATTGCCCTGTTAATGTCTAACCCATCTATCCTTGAGACTCTACCTAAGGAGGCCAGGGAGGCTGTAGAGGCCCAGCTAAGTATGCCGACATGGGTCGTCCCAGCCCCGATAATAGAGAGAATATTCACCCTGCTAGCACACGTGTTCGCGACGCTGATGATATATGCCTCTGTTAGGGAGAGAAAGGCTAAACACCTGCTAGGATCCATATTCTACAAAAGTTTACTTGACGGAGCTATTCCATACGTGAACTGGCTTTTTAAACCTACCGCTTCTCCCATAGGAGTCTATATGGCCGAGACATGGATTGTATCTATGGGGCTCATAGCCCTGGCAGGAACACGTTACTATTTAAGCAGGTTAGCCAGATGGGGAAGACAAGCCAAGTGAACAAGGCAGATTTACGCAGAGCTCCATCGACGCACGCCTCTAAGAGCTTCTTAAAACTATTCTCAGTACTGTTTGAGTGAAAGCGTACTCTTCATATAGGTAGACGTCTCATTCAGAAGCTTATAAAGAACTAAGGAGCAAGGCTGGTTTGAGATACGAGTCACGGAACATTTTCTCGCAGGGGCGAGTTTACGTAGGTTTAGGGTAGGAATCCTAACTGTTTCACCGCCTTGATGACATAGTATGAGCTTTGGAGGGTTGTTAAACCTATTCCGGGGGCTCGGCTGAAACCCCCGTCGCCGTTCTGGCAGGCAGCTAACAGCTTTAAGTGCCTCATCTCATATCTGGCCCTGAAGCCTAACATGGCTAGACAGCCTGTTCCGTAATAGAGATATTCTGTGAACGGCGTCCTTGCACCAGGTTTAACGTCAAACCCTCCCTGGGGGTTCTCACATAGCTTTACCCATTCCTTCACATGACCGAGCCAGCTAACCCTGTATCCGGCCAGCCTCAATGCTTTTAAAGCATAGTAGGTGGACGCTAGGTCTGGGCCGCCTACTCCGAACCCGTTTCCAGCCCTGAATTCCATGACTCTTTCAATAACTCTCCCCTCTAAGCCGCAGGAGGCTACATTAAGCGTTTTTAACGCATCCAGTGACGCCGCTATGTCACGTAGAACTGGGGGGATTTCAACCGGTGTTAAAGCTGAGGTGGCGTCAAAGGATTTTAGTACACCGCTGGCCATAAAGTGCTCCTCCTCTACGGAGATTGCTTTTTCTATGGGTTTTCTAGAGAGAGCCGTTTTAAGCCCTCTAAGCAGGTAGTCTATGGCCCTTCCCGTTCTTTCAGGCTTGTCACCGAGTATCGCTAGAGCTTTAACCGAGTAGTACGCGACGCTTAGACTCCTATACTCCCCGTTCGCGAGCTGCTGTCCTTTAAGGAAACGCTTTATTTTACCTGGCCTGGGGGGCTTGCAGCCTATGTCTGTAAGTATGGATAATGCATAGAACGTATCTTCAGCCGTAGAGTCGAAAATATTCATGTATTGGTATGAGAGGTAGCCGCCATCTCCGCCGAGCTTTGCTAACACGTACCCCTTAAGCCTCTCTAAACTAATCTGATGCAGTCTTAGCAAAACCACCACCTTTTACGCTAATAGACGCTGCGATAGCCTGGAGATCCTCGTCGCCAAGCAGGTATATCGCTTCACCTCTCCTGGCAAGTATGCCTGACTTGAGCAGTACGCCGACCCCGACGCCACGAGGGAACCTTCTGAGCAGCATAGAGTATTTCACCTCTGCGTTGGAAACCTTTCCTCTATAGATCTCCTTAAAGACTGGGTGTCTCGCCCTGGCCGTTTCCTTAATCAGGCTTCGGTTTCATGTAATGCTTATAACCGCCTTATTGGGAAAGACCATGTCTAGGCACTTGTAGGCCGGGAATAGCATGTTGTCGCCTGGGTAATATAACAGGGTTACCTGTCCAGCCACGGGTAGGAGGCCTGGAGGCATACCTGGTGTCTAGTGTTCACGGATGTATTTCACCCCTGGAACACGAATTAGCCGGAGGCTATCATCGTCTATTTTTACGGGCTGTAATACACTGCTCAGCTTTGTGAATGCGGAGAGCTCCCAGCTAGTCATTATACCCTCGCCGCATCCAATGGATAACGCCCGGCCATGCGTAACTATCCTAATTATCAGCGGCCATAGTCGGCGTAGGGGTCGAGCCTAGCTGCCCCGTTCGGCAGTCCGGTATGTGGATTAGTAAGGGCGTTTATGAAGGCCTTTATCTCGCATGTTTTCAACAGCCGCACTAGGGCCACCGGTTTGGATGTAACGATCGTTACATAAATCCGTTACGGTCTCCCAGGTCCTGAATCCATATCCAGGTAATACTGTAGGGAAGCCGCCGCCAATACCGCTTAGCCACATCTCGACGGATGCGGAGGAGGGTTAAATATTTAAAACTATCCAGTAGTACTGGTGCTATAATGTCTTCCGAAAAACGGGGAGAATTCAGGCTTGTGCTCTACATGGTTCCGGAGGAGCCCTCCAGGATAAAGGTCAGGATCTGGAGAAGGCTTAGGAAGCTCGGCGGAATCTATCCGAGGGCCTCCGTATGCCTGATACCCTGCATGCCGGAGGGCGAGAGCCAGCTAAAGGACATCGTGAATGAGATAAGAAGCGTTGGAAAAGCGGTGGTTCTTAAAGTGGAACCTCTAAGTAGCATCGATGAGGCGCAGCTTCTCCAATGGTTTAAAGCCAGCCTGGAGAGGGAGTACGAGGAAATACTTGAGGAATGCCAGGAATTCCTCGATGAAATAGAGAGGAACATAGCTACAGGTAATATGTCAGCTGAGGAGGCCGAGGAACTTGAGGAAATGCTCAACGCCCTTAAACGGTGGTTCGACAAGGTTAAGGCAAGAGACTGGCTAGGCTCCGAAAAGAGGAAAACGGTTAATGACATGCTCCTCAGATGCGAAGAGGAACTACTGAAGTTCACGGAAAAAGCCATGGATAAATAAGCCCAAACCTGAAAGGCGAGAAACACGGGGATAGTTGCTTAGGAGCAACACCCTACTTCAGCGATCGAACGACTCTATACTGTAGAGACAGCCGTTATACGTGGCAACGTATATTCGGCCGTCTACAACACAAGGGCTAGCTGATACAGGCGCGCCAAGGCTTACTTTCCTGACCAGGCTGCCGCTTCCGTCGAGTAAATAGAGGAAGCCGTCACATCCGACTACTAGCACCTTGCCCCTATAGGGTGCAGGGCTGGCTAAAACAGCGCGGCCTCCTCTACGGTAGGGAGTCATGTCCAGCAGGCTCTCACCAACCTGGAACTTCCAGCAAGACTCCCCGTCCCTAAGCCGGTAGCATCCTACTAGGCCGCCGGGCTCAGCCGTATATATCATCCCGTTTTCCACGGCCAGCCCAAGCACGTATCTTTCAGGTGTAATTCTTCTCTGCCACAGTATCTCACCTGACCCAGCATTGATGAGCGCGAGGCATCCTTCGTCACCCCCCGTAACAAGTAGTTCACCTACTAGAATAGGGGAGGGATACTGGTACTCTGTAGCCAGCCTACACTCCCAGACAACCTCGCCGTGTTCCCTGTCCAGGGCTACTATGCCTCGCCGCTGCACAAGCACTATGAGCAGATCCTTGTAGACAACAGGGCTCGCGTAGCAGGGCCATGCATCGGTCCATTCAAGCCCCTTATACCATATCTGCTCCCCGGTCTCCAAGCTGTAAGCCCCGTATCCAGCGCGGCCGCCAACATACACTAGGCCATCACAAACTGTAGGAGATGAGTATATCCATCTGTGCGGATACCCCGGCAGGACACGGCTCCATAGGATAGTTCCGGAGAACGCGTCGATTGAGTATATTCTTCCCGTCACCGTGACAGCTACGCAAACCCTCCCCGTGACGGTCACGCTGTTCTTAACCGACGACTCCGTTAAAACCTTCCATTTAATTCCGCCCTCTTCTAGATCCACGGCATAGACCCCTTGACGGCCACCATCCCCCTCATCTATAACGCTTAGAAACAGGTGGCCGTATGCTGCCACTGGAGCCGCTCTATGGATCTTCGAGGGTAGCCTGAGACACCACATGCTATCTGGAGGAGGCTGAACCGAGGCAGTATAGGAGTTGGTGAAAGACACCAGCCTTGTCGACATTCTGCCGCCCAGGCCCAGGACGACCTCCCGGTAGCCTCTAGGCGTAGTGTCTATCCCGCCGAAGCATAAGGGCTGTGTCGCCGCCACTAGGACGCCCCCGTACCGGAATATTTTGCTTGAATGCCAGTGTCCGTATAGGAGAAGCTTAACCCTGTGCTGAACGGCTAAATTCAGGAGTTCAGGGCTTGGATGCGCGTGAAGCACAAGCACTACTTCTTTACCCGGCGGCCGAGCCCATAGATCCTTAAGCAACCAGTTTTTCTTCATCCGCTGATCCTCAGGGGAGAAGAAGTGGTCTTCCGACGGGTATAGTATGAAGTGGTGTCCTCCCCAGTCAAAGCTGTAATAGGCTGGGCCTATCCACCTCTCCCAGTTACGGGTAAATGTTTCCCCTGGCCTACCGGCTCGGCGCTCAGCGTTTCCGTCATGCCCTCCGAAAAGCGGGAACACGGGGATCTCTAGCCCCTTGATTATTTCCGAAAGTAGCTTCAGTTGCTCAGGCTCTCCCCGGCTCGTCAGGTCGCCGCTGGCTATCACCAGGTCAGCTTCGGCCTCCCTAGAAATCCTTTCTAGATCTTCCAGGAGCCATTCAGGGCTTATCCGGCCTAGATGAGTATCAGTTACGTGGGCCACCGTGAACGGGGTTTTAAGCCGTTCAGGAGCTGGAACAAGTCTAAAGTCAATACGGCCTGAACCCCACTTCTCAGCCGAGATAAAGAAGCTCTCCAGGGGCCTGTATCCTTCCGGTACAGTAATGAATATGAACCTGTGGATCCCAGGGTCAGCCCTCAGCTTATAGCAGCCCTCGTGACCAGTCCTAACGACCTCCTCCCCATTTGAAACAAGAACTCCCTCAATACCCATGCCCGAGTCCACGTCGACAATCCTTCCCTTGACAAGCATGGAACGCCGCCTATAGGAAC
>CAYSTQ010000018.1:0-13305 GCA_964433855.1 uncultured Thermoproteales archaeon | reverse complement strand
AGGAGGAGCTTGGCGTCAGAAGCCTAGTGATAGGAACTGTTGTCGGATGCTCTACCCCTAACGTGATGGCGTTAATGGACGTTGTTGACGCTCACGCGTACTGGCATCACCCGGTGTTTCCCGATAGGCCATGGGATCCGGGTAACTGGTATGTGGTTAACGAGCCAATGGTCGACAGCCCTCTGGCCAGCACTATCCAGTGGCTGGCGTTCAAAAGAGTTTACGGAATGCCCTTCACCGTTACAGAGTACAACCATCCGGCGCCGAACACGTATGACGCGGAGACAGTAGTGGTTCTGGCGGCCTACGCGGCTCTACAGGACTGGGACGCCATACTTCTGTTCGACTATGGCAGGCTGGATGACTGGGACGCTAGACGGATACGCGGCTACTTCGACGTTGACCAGCACCCAGCCAAGATGGCTACTCTTATACCTGCATTCATGATCTTCGTTAGAGGCGACGTGGAGCCCGCCCGAGAACTTGTAGCCATCAGACTGGATAGAGAGGATGAAATAGAGATGGTTGTTGAGGGCAGGGTGAGGGCGTGGAACCTGCCCGACGCCGGGCTTCTTGGCGTTGACACGACAGCTCCGCTAGTTCATAGGGTGGCTCTTATAGTCGACGGGAAGGAGCCGCCTGAGAAGAGCCTGAGCCCAGGGGAGGTCGAGACCCCGCCACCCCCAGCCTACAGATCCGATAATGGCCAGGTTACATGGCTCTATACGGGGAATGGCAAAGGTGTTGTAGTAGTTAACGCGTCTAGGACTATTGCTGTAGCGGGGTTCGGAGGTGGTAAAAGTTTCGATTTCGGCGATGTAGTGGTTGAGCCGGGGGACTCGCTACTCGAAGGCTTCAGCGTGATAGCCTTAACCGTGATGGAGGGCGGGAGTTTCAAGGAGTTTAGCAGGCTACTTCTGGTGGCGGTAGGCTACGTCGGAAACACCGGCATGGTGATACGTGAATACGGGTCTGGGAAAGCCCTACTATCAGTGGTAGCCGATTTAGGCAGCATTAAGTCTTTTAAAGGCAAGGTAACGTGCAGCGGCGACTGGGGTAAGGCGCCAACCCTTGTAGAGGGGGTGCCGGCCACGCTTAAGCTTAGAGCCAGAGGCTCCGTCGAGGTATGGGCGCTCGACAACACCGGTAAGAGGACTGTCAGAGTCCCGGTATCTGTGGAGAACGGCTACGCTGTTTTCACAATAGGCCCGCGGTATAAAACCATATGGTATGAAGTGGTTGTTAAAAGCTGAGCCTTTACTTCGGGGAGGCAGAGGGTTAGCTATAAGAGAGCTGAGACAGTAATCCGGGCCTATGTTGGCGGCTGACTAATGCCTCGTGGCAACAATATTTTTAAGGGCTGGAACCCGGTATTTCCCCGGGGTGGCGAGACATGGCCAGAATAAGGTATCAGTGCGTTGACTGTAAGAAAAGGGGTAAGGGAGGGTTTTTCTCGGTTAAGAACGATGAAGGACAGGTGGCGTGCCCCTACTGCGGCTCCACGAGGGTTAAACGGCTATGACGCATGACGGATTCCGGATAATCGATTTCCACACGCATATAGGTGAAGTAGCCTCTTTCGCTGGCAGCCTTAAAGGATGGGTTACAGCCTCCCTCAGGGATCTACTTAGCTATATGGATGAGAGGGGGATTGACAAAGCCGTCCTGCTGCCTTTGCCGGGAAGGGTTGAGAAATTCTCCTGGCTAGCCGGCACCCCGGCTGTGATAAAGGCGGCGAGGGTCGCCAAGGAGCGGGTGATACCCTTCTGCGCGGTAGATCCGGCCAGGGAGAACGCCGGGGATCTGTTAAGGAAATATGCTGAGCTCGGCTGCGCTGGAATGGGGGAGCATAAGGTTAGGCTTAGAATAGACGATAAGAGGTCTGTGAGGCTTTACAGGCTGTGCGGTAAGCTAGGGCTTCCGGTGCTGGTGCATATGGATAACACGTTTAACCCTGACATACACGGGCTATGCAGGGTTGCTGAGGAGTGCCCGGACACGGTCTTCATAGCGCACGGGCCTGGCTGGTGGCGGCACATGACGGCTGAGCCGCCTGATGAAGCCTACCCGACGGGCAAGATAGTGAAGGAGGGGCTGGTTCAGGGTATCCTTGAGAATTTCGATAACGTGTATGCTGACATATCCGCCACCTCCGGGCTTAACGCTCTTGAGAGAGATACTGCCTACGCCAGGAGGTTTCTCGAGAGATTTCGCCGCAAGATATTGTTCGGAACGGATTTCCCCTGTATAGCTAGGCCTGGCAACCAGTACGGCTCCAACGGCGAGCACCTGGATCTGCTCCTGTCCCTTGGCTTACCGCAGGGGGTTCTGGAAGACGTCCTGTGGAGGAACGCTGCCAGAATCCTGGGCTTGTGAAAACATATTTGTCCTGTGGACTATATTTTAGCTGGTGGTAGGCTTGAGCTATCTAATAGGTAGCGATATAGGGACCCAGGGCACCAAGACAATTCTTGTCGACGCTGAGGGAAGGATTCTGGCATCCTCCTACAGGGAGTACGGCGTCTTAACACCTAGGCCCGGATGGGCTGAGCAGTGGCCTGATATTTGGTTTAACGCTGTCTGCAGCACTATAAAGGAGACTGTGTCTAGGGCTGGCGTAAGCCCGGAGGATGTAGCGGGGATCTGTATAAGCGGGCTCTATGGCGGCGCCGGGGTGCTTATGGATAGGGAGGGTAGGGTGCTTCGCCCGGTCATCATATGGGCTGACAGGAGGGCGACCGATGAAACAAGGTGGATAAAGGAGAACGTCGGGGTGGACGCCGTGTTTAAAGTATCAGGAAACATAGTCGACCCCTACTACGGCTACGTTAAGCTGCTATGGGTTAAACGTAACGAGCCTAAGGTCTGGGAAAGGGTCAGCCTCATGCTGACGCCTAACGGCTACTGCGAGTATAGGCTTACCGGCGAGGTGGCGATAGACCATTCCTCGGCTGGAAACTTCGGCGGTGTATACGACATACGGCGGAGGGAGTGGTCCTGGGAGATGATAGAGGAGCTCGGCTTTAAACCGGAGATGTTTCCTGAGAAGCTATGCATGTCTAAGGACGTAGTGGGGGAGCTGACGGCTGAGGGAGCTAGGCTGACCGGGTTAAAGCCGGGTATTCCGGTGTGCGCCGGCGGGATAGACGCTCCCGTCTCCGCCCTCGGGGTCGGAGCTCTAGAGGATGGGGACATGGCGTCGATGCTCGGGACGTCCATGTGTAACGGCTTTATACAGGGTGAGCCGAGGCTCTCCCCGCGACTTATAAATTACCCCTATGTGGCCTACGACGACAGAATGCTCTACTCTTTCGCAGGCATCATAACCGCCGGGTATTGCCCAAGGTGGTTCAGGGATCAGCTCGGCCTTCAGGAGAAAGCGGCCGCGGAGGCCCTAGGAGTCAGCCCGTATGAGCTGTTTGACCTGGAGGCTGGAAAAGTTGAGCCGGGCGCCTCAGGCCTCCTATTCCTCCCACACCTTATGGTTGGCGAAAGGGCTCCATGGTGGGATGAGGACGTCAGGGGGGTTCTGCTGGGGCTGACAGTCTACCATACTAGGGCTCACCTTTACAGGGCTGTGTTAGAGGGGGTTGCATACGCTCTGAGGTATTCTATCGAGGTTGCCTTAGAGGCTGGGATACCTCTTAAACGCATAATTCTGGTTAATGGAGGCGCTAGGTCGGCATTATGGAGACAGATTATAGCGGACGTCACAGGCAGAGAGCTGGTATACATAGCTGAGACACAGGGGGCGCCTTTAGGTGATGTCATCTTGGCGGGCGTCGGAACAGGTGTGTTGAAGGACTACAGCGTGGTTAACGAGTGGCTTGAGTTAACCGAGATAGTGAAGCCCAGGAAGGACAACCATAGATTGTATGAGAGCTATTACAGGGTTTTCAAGGAGTCCTACAAGCATCTCGCCCCTGTGTTCAAAAGGCTTAGAGAGCTCCAGGGCTCCTAAACTGTCAGCATTTTTAAATAAGGCCTTTTCAGAAACATAGCTTGGGGGCCTATGAAAACAGTCCGTGTATTCCTCCTATTAATGGTCTTTTCAGCGTCAATCCTAGCCTTCCAGACGGTCTACAGCTCACCTGGGGAGAAGCAACTCCTGATAATAACCCCTCACTGGGAAGGGATAAGGGAAGAGTATGGTAAAGCGTTTGCGAATTGGTATAGAGAGAGGTTCGGTGAGGAAGTAGAGGTCGTGTGGGAAGGGCTTGGGACAAGCGATGCGGTCGCCGCCATAGAGGACTGGTATTCTAAACACGAGGAGGGGCGCTGGGACATAATATGGGGCGGCGGTGTCGACCCGTTCCTTAAGCTTAAAGGAGAAGGGCTTCTGGAGTCCTACAGTCCATTGGAGGACCCTGAGCTAGCGGAGATACTCTCTAGAATACCTGAGAGCTTTGCCGGTATACCGATGTATGACCGTGAAGACTACATGTGGTTTGGGACGGCGCTCAGCGGCTTCGGGATAATATATAATAAGCCGGTTCTTAAACAGCTCGGCCTGCCTGAACCGGTGTCCTGGTCGAGCCTAGCCGATGAAAGGGCACTGGGCTGGGTGGCTAGCGCCGACCCTAGACACAGCGGTAGCACCCATATGTGTTACGAGATAATTCTGCAGGGTTATGGATGGGAGGATGGGTGGAGACTGATAACGCTGATAGGCGCTAATATAAAGGAGTTCACCCAGCACAGCAGCGCCGTGCCTGAAGCCGTCGCCGCTGGCCAAGCCGCTTATGGGCTAGCCATAGATTTCTACGCGTGGGCGCAGATAGCGAAGGTAGGCCCTGAGAACATAGGCTATATTATGCCTGAAGGGCTGACGGTCATAAACCCTGACTCGATAGCGATGCTGAAGAATCCGCCTCATCCAGAGCTTGCAAAGGCCTTCATAAAGTTCGTATTGAGCGAAGATGGGCAGAAGCTGTGGATGCTGCCGGCTGGCAAGTATCCTGATGGCCCCAGCAAGTATACCCTCGGCAGGATGAGCGTTCTACCGGAGCTGTATTCAAAGCTCGGGAATAGGAGCATTGTGCCTGTTAACCCGTTCGAGGTTAAAAACGTCTTAGAGTACAACTCGAGTAAGGGCGGGATGCGGTGGAGTGTGGTCAACGACCTTTTCGGCGCCCTCATAATAGACACCCATGACGAGCTTGTAGCAGCCTGGAAAAAGATAATTGAGAACAAGGATAAGGTGCCAGAGGAGACCGTGAAAGAAGCTGTTGACGAGATGGTTAAAGTCCCTGTTTCCGAGGACGAAGCGCTGGCCCTAGCTAGCAGGTGGAGTGATCAGGAACTGCGGAACAGGAAGATAAGTGAGTGGAGAAGCTTCGCCAAGCAGAAATACGCTCAGGCTATAACAATAGTTGAGGAGGCTATTAAGCGTTTAGAGGAGCAGAAACGGATGCAGCAGATGATAATGGTAGCTGGCGTGGTGGCCGCCATAGCTTTAGTACTGGGCGTCGCCTACATGATTAAAAGAAGATCCTTTTAAACTCTTTTTAGATATTTTTGCCTGTAAAGGTAGGCAACTATTAAATTCCCAAAGTATAAACTCTTTCACAAGGGTTGGATCACCTTGGTGTCAATAAGGTTGGTTAATGTCAGGAAGAGGTTTGGAGAGTTCGAAGCCCTTAAAGGCATCACGTTAGACATATTCGACGGCGAGTTCTTCTTCGTGCTTGGGCCCAGCGGCTGTGGCAAGACGACTCTTCTAAGGATCATAGCTGGTCTTTACAAGCCTGATGAAGGGAATGTGTACTTCGGTGACAGAAGGGTTAACGACGTCCCGCCTTACGACCGGAACATAGGCATGGTTTTCCAAAACTACGCGCTCTGGCCGCATATGAACGTATTCGATAATGTTGCCTATGGTCTTAAGGCGCGTCGTCTACCCAGACGTGAGGTTGAGAAAAAGGTTAGGCATGCGCTAAGGCTAGTAGGCCTTGAAGGCATGGAGGATAAGTATCCGAACCAGCTTAGCGGAGGGCAGCAGCAGAGAGTAGCGCTCGCCAGGGCGCTAGTGGTTGAGCCGGACGTTCTTCTCTTGGACGAGCCTTTAAGCAATCTGGACGCTAAGCTCAGGGCTAGGATGAGAAGGGAGCTGAAGGCACTGCAGAAAGAGCTGGGTGTGACGACCATATATGTGACCCATGATCAAGCTGAGGCTCTGAGCATGGCTGACAGGATGGCGGTTATGAGCTTTGGCGTGATTGAACAGGTCGGGACCCCGAAGGAGATCTACGCCTGGCCGAAGACCAGGTTTGTAGCCGACTTTATAGGAGAGATAAACCTTCTCGAAGCCGTGGTTGCTGAGGTTAAGGACGGACTAGCCGTTTTAGAGACAGCCCTAGGACCCATCAGGGCCAGAGTTGATGGAGCCGTTTCCGGGAGCAAAATAGTTATAGGGTTTAGGCCTGAAAACGCCCGGATCTCTAAAAGGAGAGGGGTTAAACTTAGGGTTAGAGACGTTATGTTCTACGGCTTTTACGAGGAGGCCGTCCTCGAGGCGGACGGCGTCGTGATCAGGATCTTCCTGAGGAGCGAGGATAGATGGTTTAAATCGGGCGACGAGGTTTTCCTGGAGGTTGAGCCTGACGACGTAATAGTGCTGGAGGCAGATGCGGATGGCGGGCTTTAGGGTTGGCTGGCTACTAGCCTGGGCGTTACTGATGGGTTACTTTACGCTCTTCCTGATATACCCCGTGCTCTACGTGTTCGCTAGGGCTTTCACAGTTGATGGAAAGCTGAGCGTAGCCTACTTCACCATAATGATGGGGGACCCCGTGTTAACGGAGTGTATATGGAACAGCTTTCTAATAGCTTCCGCCACCACCTTGTTGACGCTGCTCGCCGGCTACGCAATGGCATACCTGATGGCATACTACAACTTTAAGTTTAAAGAGTTCTTCCAGGCAGCGCTGCTTATACCGTTCATAGTCCCCCCGTTCGTCGGGGCTATAGGAATGATAAAGCTCTTCTCACGATTTGGCTCGGTCAACATCTTCCTGACACAGCTGGTAGGGATACTGGGCCTAGGAAGAGGGGCCGTATTAATAGACTGGTTCGGAAACAAGCTGCTGGGCATAATCTTCCTCGAGGTCCTTCACCTGTACCCTATAGCGTACCTGAATATCGTGGCTGCGCTTTCGAACATAGATCCTACGCTGGAGGAGACCGCTGAAACCCTCGGTGTTAAGGGGCTCAGAAAGTTTCTAACGGTTATCCTCCCGCTATCCTTGCCCGGCGTTGCAGCGGCCGCAGCCATAGTCTTTATATGGTCTTTCACAGACCTGGGTACACCGCTCATGTTCAACTACTTCAAGGTTGTACCTGTGCAGATATTCACCATGTCCAGAGAGATATACGCTAACCCTATGGGGTATGCGCTGACCGTCTTCGTAATCGGGGTTACAAGCCTGATTTTCCTCGGAATAAGAAGGTATGTGTCGCTTAGGAGCTACGAAATGATGGGGCGGGGACATGTATCGCTTAAGGCTAGGAGGCTCGGCAAGAAGGCCGCTGCCTTGACAGCTGTCCTGCTCTCGGCATGGATACTTATAGCCGCCCTCCCACACATCTCAATACTGTTAATGAGTGTCTCGGATAAGTGGTTTCTAACGGTTCTACCCTCGAGCTACACGCTGGCCCATTTCCAGGAGGTTTTAACGAATAAGCTGACGGCTACATCGCTGAGAAACAGCATGTTTTACTCGGTGGCCGCCACGCTTATGGCCACCCTCGTCGGCGTGGCTACAGCCTACGTGTCGAGCAGGGGTTCCCTGCCGAGCCTCCTTAAGGACCTCCTTGACGTTATAGCCATGTGGCCGCTGATAATACCCGGGATAGCGCTGGCCTTCGGCTACCTTTCAACATTCGCCGACAACCCTCTGCTAAGCGCTTACCGCGACCCGACCCTTCTACTGATACTGGCCTACACCACGAGGCGGTTGCCCTACATGGTTAGGGCGGTCTACGCAGGCCTGCAGCAAGTTCACAGGAATCTTGAGGAGGCAGCCATGACGCTCGGCGCTAAGCCTGTAAAGGTTTTGAAGGATGTCACCCTTCCCCTGACGGCTGCCAACGTGTCGGCTGGAGCAGTCCTCGTTTTTTCTGAAAGCATGATAGAGGTCAGCACCAGCTTAATGCTAGCATTGCGGCAGCAATACTACCCAGTTACTAAGGCCATATACGAGATCTCGACGCGGCTGGCGGTCGGCAATGAGCTCGCCAGTGCGTTAGGCGTGATACTTATGGCGGTCGTAGCGGCCAGCATGTCGATCTCAAGCAAGGTCATGGGTGAACGTCTAGGAGAACTTTTCAAGACATAGTTTCAGAGTTAATACGTCCGTCACCTACTGTTCCGGCTTTGACACTCTCCCTACTCAAGTAGAGGGATTCTTGCCTCTAAGGTGCTCATCCTTTCGGTGTTCACAGCCCTTCTAGGCTCTCACCCACATCTGTTCCACCTTAAAAGCAAGGGACTATGTAAAGCTTATTTGCTGAACAGCACTAATTTAATTCCATGAAGACTGGGAAGCCTATTATTGTTCCAGAACCTAGGGTTCTCGAGTTCACCGGTGAATGGTTTAGCTTTGATGGATTCAAGAACCTGCCCGACTTCCTAGCACAGGAGTTTGACGTCAAGAAGGGTTCCTGGGAAATACGTAAGGTAGATGGTAGGGGGACAGGTCTTAGAATCAGCGAAGGAGTTGTGGAGATATGGGGCGATGAGAAAATATGTTATGCTACCCTGCTGCAGCTAGTTATCCAAGGGAAAGGCTTTCTACCAGAAGCTAAGATTCGAGAGGAGTTCAGATTTAGATTTAGAGGATACCATCTCGATATAGCCAGGGGCGGCGTACCCACTGTTAAAACCTTTAAGAGAATACTAAGATGGCTCTTCCTGCTGAAATATAATTACTTCGCCATATATTTCGAGGATCTCTTCCCGTGGAGGAGATATCCTCAGATAGGGAGGGATAGGGGCAGGCTGACAGAGGAGGAGCTTAGAGAGATAGTGGATTACGGCTCTAAACTCGGCATAGAGGTGTTCCCCTCGCTTGAGCTGGCAGGCCACATGGAGAACATACTTAGGCTTCCAGACTTTAGGAAGTACAGTGAGTGGCATAGGCCAAGCGAGGGCTGTCTAAACCTGTCGGATAGAGAGGCCAGGGAGTTTGCGTACAACCTCTTGGAGGAGGTGCTCGAGTTCTTTCCCTCGAAACACGTGCATATAGGTGGTGACGAGACGTGGGCGCTAGGCAGAGGCAGGAGCCTTAACAAGACGTGGAGGTTTGAGGGGCCTAGCCTGTACCTTGAACATCACTCCAGGATGGTTAAGATGGTTGAGAAGCATGGGAAGACCCCGCTTCTCTGGGGGGATATGCTTACCGGGATGTATCTGGGCGACAAGGCTGAGAGGGAGAAGTGGAGCGAGCTGCTGAGCAGCGATATCTGGAGCAGAGCTGTAATAGCTAACTGGGACTACGGCGCCAGGCCTGAGGATTACTTTAGAGAGAAAATAAGGCTTTTCAGCAGCAGGGGCTACAGGCAGATAGTCTGTCCTGGCTTCTCGAACTGGAACAGGTACTACCCGGATTTCGACGTAGCCCTGGAGAACCTTAGAAACTTTCTAGGAGCGGCGAGGAAGGAGGATGTCCTAGGTTTCATGGTTACTGCGTGGGGAGATGACGGGGAGGAATGCCTGTTCTCTTTCCTGGACCCGCTGTTGCTGGCAGCCATGGAGTACGCGGAGGGAGTAGGGTCATGGGAGGATAAATGGTTGGCGTTAACAGGCGAGCATAGTGAGGTCTTAAAAGCACGCCTCCTCTTCGGGAAACGCGAGGTTTCTGAGAACATTAAGAAAGCCCTATTTAGCCCCGGTAAATGGTTGACGAGCGAAGAAGTGCTGGGCGTGTGGAGAAGCGTGCTTAGAGAGATTGAAGGCGTGAATCTTCCGGAGGACCTCGAGTTTATACGGCGATGCCTTATAACCGGGCTGAGGAAGGCCGAGGGTAAGGCCTCGGTTTCAGAGATGCTGGGGTTGTCAGCCGCCTATTCAAGACTGTGGCTCGGAGAAAGAAAGAGAGAGGGACTTGAAAGAATAGTTGGGCGGTTCTGGGCGGCTGGCGGCGTGATAGACTTGTTCACGTTCTGGGTTAAACAGTAGTTTTTCATTTTTTACCACTTTTTTAATGCGAGCTACTTTTATACGACAGCGTTTCATTCTATTGAGACATGCGTTGGCTAATATCTCTAGTATTGTTTTTCCTGGCCTTAGAGACGGCCGGATACGCCGAGGTTAGAATAGTTCTGGACGTGGAGGCGGACGGCTCAGCCATGGTCACACATATTATAGAGGTGACAGGCGACTTAGATATGGCAGTCGTCAAATTACTGTCTAAGCCTGCATCCGAAGTACTTGCCTACGGAACAGGCGGAGCCTACTCAGTGGCCATCGAACATAATGGAAGCGGATATTATGCTGTAGTATTCTACCCCGAGCGCGGCCCTCTCAATATAACCTATGTAGTCACAGATCTTGCGGAGTATAGTGAAGGCATGTGGATCCTAAGGTTTAATACTAGCTCTGAGACCTTAGTAATTCTTCCAAGCGGCACAGTACCGATCAACATACCTGCAAGCTTCAAGACTATAGTTAAAGTCGGCGATAGATACGGGATTATTCTACCTAAAGGTAACCACCTAGTGGAGTATGTCGTCCTCATAGAAATTCCTAAGCCTGGCGGCGGCCCTGAGGGCTGGAACTATATGGATTATGTGCCTTACTTGGCTGTTACTGGCTTAGCAATAGCCCTACTATTTCTCGTGTTTAAAAAACGTAGGCTGAACCATAGTCTGGACGATACAGACAGACTCATAATCGAGGCTGTCCGCAGAAGCGGATCCATAACTCTCTCTGAACTCGTCAGGAAGACCTCTCTGCCGAAAACAACGGTGTACAGGCGGGTTAATAGACTTGCGGAAAGAGGCGTGCTTAGGATTGAGAGAACCGATGGTAAAAAGCTGATTATTAAGAAGAAATAAAATTATAGCTGAAAATAGACTCGTTAAAGCCGGACCTCCAGCCATGGAAAACTGCTTACCTTACATTTCTGTTCGCTGAAACAGCGACCTGGAAATCCCTGCCATTCCTGTTAAGGTTTATAGAGATTTCAGCATGATGCTTAATATCACCCCTGGCAAAATTAATATTTCAGGCATTGTTCTGCATGTGTAGATGAAAGTTTATCTATTGGGGCTTTCAGGAGAGATTATACTTAAGTCTGGGAGGACCAGGCCTAGATTCCAGAGGAGACTAGTGGATAATATAGAAGATGCCTTGTCTAGGGAAGGGTTCACTGATTTCAAAGTTAGGATTCAGGAGGCTAGGCTGATAGTAAAGGCTGGGAACGGCGCTGGAAGAGTTCTTGAAAGGGTCTTCGGCATACATAGCGTCGCTGAAGCATTCGAAATCCCGTTCTCAACACTAGATGACCTAGCTCTGAGGATAGAGGATCTCCTTAAAGATTCTGTAAAGAACAGAAAGTTTGCCGTTAGAGCCCGTAGATCAGGAAAGCACAGTTTTACCTCGATGGACGTAGCCAGAGTTGTCGGGGCCAGGCTCTACCCGTATTCATCCGGTGTAGATCTGGGTAGCCCGGAAGTCGAGGTATTCATAGAGGTACGTGGCAGTAAAGCCTACGTGTATACTGACAAGACACAGGGACCTGGAGGGCTTCCGATAGGCGTTGAGGGAAGGGTAGCAGCGCTGTTCTCCGGAGGATTCGACTCACCGGTCGCGGCGTGGTATGCTGCCAGAAGAGGCTGTGAGGTTGACTTTATACATTTTATCCTGGGAAGCCCCCGTTCAGCATACTATGCTTTCAAAGTCGCTAGAGAGCTGGCAAGGCAATGGCTTTACGGCTACAGGCCTAAGTTTCTCGTAGTCGACCTTGGAAGGATAGTTGCTGAGATGATGAAGGTTATAAGAAGGGATTACTTACAGGTGGTTTTAAGAGCGGTAATGTATATCGTCGCGGACAAGCTGGCTTCTGCCAGGGGTTACGACGCCTTGGTAACTGGGGAAAGCCTAGGGCAGGCCTCCTCACAGACCCTTAAAAACATAGGGGCTGTGGAATCGGTGGTTCAGCTTAAGCTACCTGTGCTAAGACCCTTGATAGGCTTCGACAAGGAGGAGATAATATCGTTCAACAGAAAGTTAAAGCTCTACAGGCTGTCCAGCAGAGTGGAGGAGTTCTGCGCTATAGCCAGCGGCCCGGTGGCCACGAAGGCTAGCCCCAGAAAACTGGCTTATGAACTCTCTAAGATACCTGGTGAACTCCTCGATGACGCTGCGAAAAGGGTTAAGGAGTACGACCTACTATCCTCAAGCCCAAACGAGCCTCTTATGGAACAGGCAATAGAGATAGACTTTATACCAGAGAACGCCCTGGTCATCGACGTACGGGATGAAGAGGAGTTTAAACGCTGGCATTATCCAGGAGCTATTCATATCTCCCAGCTTAAAAACATAGATGATCTAAAGAATAGAACTGTAGTTTTCTACTGTGATAAAGGCGACGTCAGCTACCTCTTCGCGAAACAGTTCAGAGAAGAGGGGATAACAGCATTCAGCGTTAAAAACGGGATATTCTCTATTGAAAGTTGCAGAAGATGAAGTTAAAAAACTGGTTTTTAGACTCCAGTGAAGCTAAGCTCGTACTTAGCCTGTAATCCTTTAACCGACCTGATGCCTTTCCTGAAGAAGTATTTCCCGAAGGCCGAAGCCAGCTCCACGGCCACATCTTTTTTCTCATCTATAAGGTTAACTCTCTCCTTAGGATCCTCGACCAGGTTATATAGCTCATCCGGCTCACCCTCCGGCCTATGCACATAGCTCCACTCCTTACTACGTATACAGCGATCCTCCCCCTCATGATAACCCATTATGACGTATCTCCTATGTTCCTCTACTTCACCGGTAAGCACACCCGTGAAGCTTCGGCCCTGCATACACTTAGCATTGCCGCCGAGCCCCAGAAGCTCGAGCGCCGTCGGGAGAACGTCTGGGAACTGTATAAGGGCGTCCACTACCCTGTGTTCACAGCCCGGGTAGTACACTATGAACGGGACCCTAAGCAACTCGCTATGCATCCTGTCGGGGCCTTTAAGGAACTTGCCGTGGTCGGCGAGCGGATGACCATGGTCAGCCGTAATTATTATAAGGGAGTCCTCAAGATAGCCGAGCTCCTCCAACCGTTTAAGGAATAGGCCTAGGCAGTGATCGACGAACGA
>CAYSTQ010000017.1:0-13383 GCA_964433855.1 uncultured Thermoproteales archaeon | reverse complement strand
ATGAAGCTTGTGGATACAGAGTCACTAACCCTTACGACACATGAGGTATCTACACCGTTCCTAGCCAGGAACAAGATATATTCGTCAGGCATGTCGGCGCCTACCTTAGACACCGCCACGGTGTCCACACCATATCTTCTAGCTGCTAAGCCAGCATACGCAACTGCTCCTCCCAGCCCTCTTCTAACCCTGCCTTTAGACAGCACGTAATCTATAACTAGGTGGCCGACGACCGCACCAAACATTCTGTTATCACCAGACTTAGATGTCAGCCTTATTAGTTCTGGGCAGATTATATATATGGTGGTAAAGGTGGCTAAGCTGGTTAGGGTGGCCACCGTATCTATTCTACCTCCTTTCCCAAGGGGAAATACTGACGAAGTCGTAGAGAAGAATCTGAGGCGAGGACTAGAACTTATAAGTCAGGCTGCGCTGGATAAAGCTGATGTAGTCTGTTTGCCTGAAGGCTTCCCAACGCTCGGCCTATCCATAAAGGATGCCGTGGAAAAGGCTGACGAGGTAGCTAGCTGCGTGCTTGATGCCGTGAAAGATGTTGCTTCCACATATGATATACATATTGTCTGCCCTCTTTTTATGAGGGAAGAAGAGAGAGTGTACAACTCCGCGGTGTTCATAGATCGTAAAGGCAAGCTAGCCGCCGTTTACCGTAAGGTCTATCCAACCATTGGGGAGATAGAAGCCGGGGTAACACCGGGAGAGAAACCTGTGGTCCACGAGGCTGATTACGGGAAAACGGGGTTCGCCATATGTTTCGACCTTAACTTTAGGGAGCTGTTTGACGCGATGAAATATAAAGGCGCTAAGCTAGTGTTTTTCCCATCGATGTATCCGGGCGGCTTACAGTTATCTATAAGGGCCTTTGAGGGCGGTTTCTATATGGCTTCAGCCTACACCGGGGAGGGAAGCTGTATAGTCGATCCCCTCGGCCGCGTTCTAACGGTCTCAAGCAGCTACAGTCCAGTAATAGTGAAGACTGTAAACCTCGACTTTGAGATACTTCACATAGACTACAACTACGTCAAGTGGAGAGAGTTAAAAAGAAAATATGGGCCGAATGTTGAGATAGAGGTGCGACGACCTGAAGCAGTATTCATGCTAACCTCGTATCTCCCTGATAAGACAGTGGCTGAGATAATGGAGGAATTCGGCCTTGAGACAAGAGAGGAGTATTTTGAAAGATCGCGCAGAAAAAGACGGGAAAGCCTATCGCAGAGAACCCGGTGATGCCCATCAGCCGGTCGAGAGGCTCAGGGCTACTTTCTATTTTTAGTTTAGAACTCTGAGAAGAATAAGGATAATACTTAATTTAGCTACATGGATCAGCCAACAGCTTACTCCTCACCTGGTCAGGGGGCCTTAGGCTCATCATCGAATTAGTCACGGGCCCAGGCTTTAGATATAAAATATTCAAGAAGAAATCTCTATAAGAATGTTTTTAAACATATGCTCGGGTGGAAAGCCTTGGAGGTGAGCTTCAAGGAGTTTTCAAGACTCGACCTGAGAATAGGGAGAATCGTTGAGGCTGAACGTGTAGAGAGATCCGAGAAACTAATAAGGCTTATCGTAGACCTTGGAAACGAGAAAAGGCAGTTAGTTGGAGGACTATATCCCCATTATAGTCCTGAGGAGCTTGTAGGCAGAGAAATAGTTGTGGTCGCTAATCTAAAACCCAAGAAAATGTTTGGCCTGGTTTCCCAGGGAATGCTGCTGGCTGCCGTATATGACGGCAAACCCGTGCTTATAACGCCTGAAAAAGAAGTGCCGCCAGGCTCTAAGGTTACATAAGCCCATTGTGCCTCAGCCATCCTGAGAAGGCGTTAAAAAGTGTTTTCTGACGTTTTCCAGCACAGGATAATACCTTTCAGCTGTTCTAATAAGTTCCTCGATCTCATCCCGGGAGACCAGCTTTCCCTCGGCATTCCTTAAATTTATGAACCTGTATTTTCTCCCATGTAGAAGTGGGAGTAAATCGACTATGTCGAAGTGCATAAGCAGGCCGTGGACAAGGGGCCCCGTTACATACTTAATGTTGTAAAGCCTTGTTTTGACTAAGTTTTCAAAGGAGTAAAGCATATCCTCACAGGTTAACGCCGTGAACCCTGGCTCTAGCGCTGCTGCTAAGAGAGCATATATAGCTGAAAACCCTTTACCGTATAGGGAAACATTAGATAGATCTATATCTTCTCTGGTCTTCACATAATCTAGTCCTCTGATAACATCATAGGTTCTAAGGGCTGTAAGGCTCGTACCCATCATTAGAGCATCATAGTTAAGCTTAAATTCAGTACCATAAATGTCGTGAAGACCGTGACTATTTATTCTTCTGACCTGGACCCCGCCGACTCCTCTCACGTCGAGGATGACTACTCTTAAATCCCTGGAAATCAGGTCCAGGATAAGGCTCTTTTCCTTCTGTACGGCATTGGTGCCCTCATCTAATAGGACGATTACAGCTGGCCTTTTAACTGCAGGCTCGTCCTTATACATAACAAGAGCTGTTAAAACCACGTCTGGCTCGCTGAAGAAGAAGACCTTCTCCACCTTGATCCCGTCATATATGTTCTCTGAGATGACCCTGGGGTGTAATGGGCCGCTATAATCTGGGAGAGACAGTAACGCTGATAGTTTTCTTCTAGCAGCTTTAACGTATCGCTCTAGTTGTTTCCGTGAAAAGAGCGTTAATCTAGCTGGTTGCCGTTGTCTCCAGTGCTCCAGGTTTAAATGATAAACTGTTTTAGCATTGGGATAGTCATCCAGGACTTGGCCTGTGGATGTGACTTGGAGGACTTCAGGGGGTTCAGCGGGGGGATCTCCAGTTCTAAAATCGGGCGGTTCATTTTTAAGATGCCTCTTGAACCAGTTAACCACAGCCTCTCGCAGCGTCGGCGAAAACATATGTACGTGCTTCCCGATTACAAGAGATACGTTTTCCTCGGCATCATATAGCCGGTACACAGCCCTGGCCCGTTCATAAGACTGTATAGCTCCCTCTATACAGAAGAAGTCGTACGCCGCGGCGCCTATCAGAGCTGGCTTAGGCGCAAACGCCAATATGAAATCATCGTAATTCAACCCTTCATGGATGGCACCATATATGTTCTGTTCAGCATCGTGAGCCTGACCCGTACGCATGTATGCCTCCCTAGAGGTTATGTAGCAACAGGGTGCTGCTGCCTTTACACGGTCGTCGACCAGCATCACATAGGCCGTCTGAGTTCCTCCCCCCGAGTTCCCGGTCACGCCTATCTTGCTGCCGTCAACCTCACTGCGGGTCATGAGGTAATCTATGCCTCTCACAGCATCCCATATAAAGTATCTGGCTACATTAGCCCCTATCAGGGTACATTGAAAGCCTTCGTAGGAATGCTCCCTGGTCCCCCAGCCTACGGGCGACTCCTTTGTCTTCGGATCCCAGTACTGCAGCCGTTCGCCTTGCCCAACGGGGTCTATTGCCAGAACCACAAAGCCGTTTTTCACAAGGTCAATACAGACCTTCTGATAAAGAGGATATGCTTTAGCG
The DNA here is from genome assembly GCA_964433855.1 of uncultured Thermoproteales archaeon. Taxonomy (GTDB): domain Archaea; phylum Thermoproteota; class Thermoprotei; order Thermofilales; family CAYSTQ01; genus CAYSTQ01. The sequence continues at coordinate 9,842 of CAYSTQ010000017.1, read as the reverse complement.
TCCCGTGAATGCCCGCAGAGAAAAAGGACAGCTGGCGCCGGTCCATTAAGTTGCTCGGGGACATAGAGTAGGGACGTCACCGGAAAACCTGGGAGGCTTTCATAGATTATTTTCTCGATCCTGTATCCGTTCCTGAAAAGGACGCCTGTACACTTCGGGTTTAAAGGCGTTTTTACGCTTGGCAGACCTCCTATGGCCCTTAGGAAGTGGCCTCTTAACCTGTTGATTCTTGCCCTATGTTCCTTAACGCTTTTTATGGTCTCTTTCTCCTTTCTCTCCCTTTCAAAAAAGACTTTAGCTTTTTCCCATAAGTATTCAGGTAGCTGATTTTCAACATCAAAGTATCCGTCCACAAAGGGCCTGAAGGAGACAGACTGTGGAAACTCCGCCATACGTCTAACCTCGTAGCTTTCAGCTTATTAGCGTTTCCAACTCAATCAGATATATGTTTAGAGCCCTAGTTCTTCCCTCCATCTAAGCTGTGACCTGTATGATGAATGGGGTTTAAAGTTTCTCCTCAGCATAGCCGGATCTTCGCCAACAACCTTTATCGCGGCAGGGTCTGGATATAGTCCCCTATGACGCCATAAAAGGTAGATGTAACCGATGTCACTAGGATTAAAACCCATCATCCAAGCAGCTAACGTGTCAACCTCTAGGGGATCGATTCCGGCTAGTCCAACCCCCCATTTAACCGGAAGGCCATTAACGGGACCGTTACCCTCCATTGCCTCATAGCCATCTATTACAGATACCGCGGGAGAAAAGTCTAGGGCTATCTTCGCCAGCGTCATATTTATAGCACCGTAGCCTTGATGTATACGCCATTTATCTTCCCGCTTTATTATCCCTACAGCCACGTTCTTAATACTTAAGGTCACGATAACTGTATCATGGGTCTTAGCTCTACATATTGAAACTAGACGTTCCTCCCTTGCCGCTTTAGCAGCGGTCCTTGAGACCCTTACAGTAACATAGTTTTCCAGGCTTTTCTTCGAGCCTGTTCTCTTAACACGTGAGAATATGCTTTTAGCAAAGAGCGAAAACCTGTTCGAAGAACTCCCATAGACCTCATATTCTATATAGTCCTGATCTTCGTTCAAGTCAAGGAAATCTACCCCATAGAGGTCTTTAAGCTTAAGGTAGCCGAAGTTTCTAAGAGCGCTGCTTAGACTTCCTAGAGAAGCTTCAGCAACTAATATTTTGACCGAGCCGAGGTTTTCATAGACGAAGTCTATGAACGCCTTGACAGAGTCAACATGTGTTGCAGCTAACGGCCTTGATGTTGAGACGAAGTTCGGCTTTATAAGAATAGTCTTTTTACCTCTAAGCTTGTCTGTAACAGCGTTCTTAACTACCTGAAGGCTTTTGTACGCCGCGTCGTAATGGCTTGAAGCCTTAACGACTCCTACAACCATACTTATGTTCCTGCCACCCGAACTAATATTGTTGACGCCCCATCCTCAATTTCTCAAAATACAGGCCACAACTTAAATTCCCAACCAGCTTACACCAGATCTTTTAGAAAGTCTCTACGGAATTTTCATAGGGATCTAAATAGTTGGGCCCGTTAACACCCTGTCAACAACAAAAAGCATCAACACATGTAAAAGCGTGTTTACTATGCTGCTACCGATAGCAGCTATTAAGCCCCCAGCCAGGGCTGTTAGCAACATAGCAGTGAAATACGTGACTATCTGCCTAGCAATATTAAACACTATTAACGCTCCCGTTGCTCTCGGTTTTAGTTTCATGCTACTCTGGCTAACTATGAGTATCCAGACCACGCCTAAGATGCATGAAAGAGGCGCGGCCACTATTTTTATTAAAGGCAGGTAAGCCGCTATCTCCGGCTCTATTATAAGGGACTGAGATATGTGGCTTTTAGAAGCGTTTAGCAATTGTGTTGCCGCCGGGCCTGCCAGGGATGTTAACGCTCCAGGCAACACGTCCCTAATCCTTAACCCCATAAGGCCGCGCCTCCAAGCGCTAAGAAGGATAAGCCCGGTAACAGCATAGTGGGTTTTATCGAGAAAGTGCAGCTATATACATAGGTCTATACCTAAATAACACATGGCTTTTTAAGCGTCAAAAAAGTTTAATGTTATATAAAATAACTAAAATAATATTCAATAAACTAATTTTCTAGAAAACTTGTTTACCAAGAAAAACACTAAACTTCCTAAAAACAGGATAACTCAAGGGATATTACAGACATGGAAAAAGCGACATATAAAGCTGAGCAGCCTATGGTAAACTAGTTATCCATGTTAAAAAAATAAACTCAATAAAACTACAGAACTATTCTAAGTAAGGAGAGACTTTTCGAATCAAGTCTTCTCAAGTCCTCTATCAGATAAACATTGGTATTCACATCTTTCAAAAGCACTTTAAAGGGGCCTATCTGCCGTGTACATCTACTGTAGCTTTTAAACTTGACAATACCCTTGTCAGTTTCAATAACCCACTCATAGATCCAACCTTCAGCTTTTAGACCCAATATTCTTTTAACCCTAGGTATAAAGTAAATAATATTAAGCACTCTTTCCAGCGACTCTCTAGACTTACCATCGAGTCTACGGTAATCCCTTAGTATGCCTACCTCTTCCCCGTTCTGAGTATAAAGTATCAGATACTCAGGGCGTGTGTAAGGGAAAGGTTTCTTCGGTTTAATGTTACAGTAAAATTTGCCGTTAATCTCCGCGTCAAACGTGTCTAAATGAACCCCGACAATCTTTACTTTCCGTGGATCGATTATATTCAGTTTTTTCACCCATTCCTCGATGCCCAACTCTACCACCCTTAAACCGCTTTAGCCGTTACAACCTGCTTATGTTTGATGAAGCCCTTGAACTGGGCGTCAAACAGCTTCTTGTAAAGCCCGTCTTTCTTTAACAACTCCTCATGTGTACCTTCTTCGACGATCGCTCCCCTGTCCAGCACCACTATTTTGTCAACATTTCTCAAAGTTGATAGCCTATGAGCTATTATGAACGTGGTACGGCCCCGGGTCAGATTATCAATAGCCTCCGTAACCTCTTCCTCAGTTATAGCGTCGAGTGAAGACGTTGGCTCATCCAGTATCAAGATCTCTGGATCCTTCAATATGGCCGCTGCTATAGCTATTCTCTGACGTTCACCGCCTGAAAGCCTGCCGCCTCTATAGCCTACCTCCATGTCGTAGGCTTCAGGTTGCTTCATTATGAAGTCGTGGGCTTTAGCCGCCTTGGCAGCAGCTATGATCTCTTCAAGAGTAGCGTTCGGCTTCCCCAGAGCTATGTTCTCAGCTATAGATACATCGAAAAGTATAGGGTTCTGCATAACTATGGCTATCTGTCTCTTAATCGAGCTCAGCTTTATCTTCCTAATGTCTATACCGTCTATCTTAACTGTTCCACTCTGCGGCTCATAAAGCCTTAACAGGAGCTTTACAAGAGTTGTCTTACCGGATCCACTGGGTCCCACTATACCTACATGCTCACCTGGCCTCACTTTAAGCGATACACCTCTTAAAGCATAGTAAATGCCGTCATACGTGAACCAAACATTGTCGAACTCGACCTCGCCCCTTATGCTTATATCAACCGAGTCCTCCGGCTCCTCAACCTCTAGCTCAGCGTCTAATATCTCGAAGATTCTCTCCCCCGAAACAGTTGCCTGCTGAACCACCCTTAAGTTATTAGTTATTCTGCTTATAGGCCCATAGAACCTCCACATATAGCTCGTAAACGCTGTCAATGCTCCAAGCGTCATGACACCCTGAAGAACCTGGAGCCCGCCAATCCACCATATTAGTAAGCTACTCACTGTGAACGAGAAGCCTATGGCTGGCCAGAACTTCTGCTCCATCTTGAACGCGTCCTCGTTCATTCTTATGAACTCGCTCATGCCGCTCATGAACTTGTTAAGCATCTCCCTCTCTTTACCGAAAGACCTGACTAGAAGATTAGCCGATATGCTCTCTGTTAAGACGGTTATCACACTCGACCATTTACGCCACAGCCTATGGTAGTATTTACGTGAAACCTTCCTGTAGACAGACGTCCCAACAGTGGAAACAGGTATGGGTAGTAGAGCTACCAGCGATAGCCACGGGTTCAGTGAGAAGAGTATAGTTCCTATGAACACAACTGTAACCACATCTATTATTATGGCGCCAAGCGAGCCTGTAAGGAAGCTTTGAATCCTGTTAACGTCGTCGACAACCCTTGAAATTATGCTTCCAGACGAGTATTTATCGTAGAACGACAGGGACAGCCTTTGGAGCTTTTCATAAATCATAGAGCGTAAATTAAAGGTTAGTGATTGCCTTAGTTTAAGGGAGAGATAGCCGTTGACAACGTTTATAACTGTTAGCGAAGCGTTAACCGCTAGCAATCCCAGGACGATCTCCACAAGAAGATTTAGATTGTTCTGCGGTATGAGGACTTCATCTATCAATATCTTCATCAAATATGGTGGAAGCAAGCTTATAACGGTTGAAATAACCGATAGAGCGAGCGTTGCTGCCATCAGGTGCCAGAACGGCTTAGTAAAGCTGAGCATTCTAATAATTATCTTTCTCCTGCTTTTCCTGGTGTTTTCCTTAGCAACTTTTTCCTTAAGCTGGCTTCTGATTACGTCATAGGGTATCTGGTTAAGAGTTAAATCGTTTATCAAAGTAACTATTTTTTCAAAGAACTTCTTTTTAGATCTTGTAAAAGCCAGAATGCTTTTAGATCCGTGTTTAGTGTTTAAAACCAGCGTGCATGTACCCACATAGCCTTGAATGGAAGCTGAAGCTACGTCTTTTAGCTCATACTCGCCGATAACAGTCTCTTTATTGGCTACTACAACCTTTTTATTTGTTAAAACTAAGAAGGTTTCACCGTACTGAGCACCGCTGAGATCGCTTTTAACGATCAGCACGGCTTCCTCCCCGCCCCTTAAAACCCCCCGTATGCTTTCAGGGAGCTCATCAGGGGCAGGGAAGTATTTTATATCTGTTTCCTCATCAGCCTCTATCTCCGTTCACCCTCCAACAGGTATTTACCCATTCCGGCTTCTGAGATACTATACTATATAAATCTTTCGTCTGGAAAAATGTGTTAATACGTTAAACGACAGCTTTATTAAATTTAGAAAAGGAGTGGAAAAACCATATCTTTATAAAAAGAAATTTAAATAATCACGTCGATGATGATAAAAACCCACGCGTAGACCGTAAATGACGAACCTGGCGAGGACTGAGATTCTCAACTTGTAAAACCTTTTGATGAACACGGTGAAAGCCCCCATAAGATTATGCTAGCTTATAGCAATAAGTAGCAATCGGGGCATAAAGAGATTCACGCCATTAAAATCATGCACAGCTACTAGTCTTCTTTTACTTTTATGTAGTATTTACAGTATGGATCGCCAACTACTACGCACATCGTCTCCTTAGCTATGACGGTTCTCCCGAAAAACTCACTGAGCCATCCCGCTAGTATGCCTCTTATAAGATGCCCTGAAGCTCCCCCGCGATCTTTGAATAGGTGACACTCGAACGGATCCTCCACTGTAGCTATCGCCCAGCCTTCACTCCTTGACACGTATATCCATTTCAATATTCCGTAGCCTACTTGCTGGAATATGGCCTGGAAAACCGCTAGAAGCCGCTCGTTTTTCCCACTAAAAGTCTTCTTATGTCTAATATAGGCGTTACGGCCAGCTTCATACCCTATATGATACAGTATAACTCTGTAGTTCTCTCCTATTTTCTCCCATAGGTTTCTAATCAGGCCTTTATAAACGTCCTCACGCATTATTATAGCCCGCAACCCATCAAGCATTAACGGAAAGAATACGTCATCCGCAGCAAAACCAGGGAAAAGAGGTTTTACAGGTATGATCTCCTCAACATAAGGAGCTTTTTTAAATCATCCTAATCAGGTCATCATATATTTCAGAAAGGTTTGTCAGATCCATTATAAGGGTGATTTCATGAGAACCGTCCAGCCTAGGTCTTGAAAGGTTAAAATGCACCACGGGAACATTAAGAGAAGCTATTGAAGAGAACAGCTGCGCTAAAATGCCGGGCAACTCAACGGCCTCCGGGGAAAGAGTCACATGGAAGACCTGAAGATCTCTATCAGGGAAATAAACGAATCTGCCCATTTCATACGGTTTACGCATTCTACCACCGATTAGCCGGATAATAAGATTTGTAATCATTATAGCTTTTTAGATATTTTCTTTAGTAAAAAAATGTTTTATCGTCACTTTTTGAAAGCTTCAAGAAACCCTTGGCCAAAAAACTTCTGAAAGAGTTTAAAGCCGACCACGCTAATGAGCCTTTGCGGTTTCAGCAACCTGATAAAAGATATATTTTCAGAAAGTATGATGAAAGAATGGAGGGATCTAAAATGGATGAAGTGAAATACAAAGACTATGTTTTTCCGCGGAACCTTAAATACTCTAAGGAGCATGGATGGGTTAAGGAGGAGGGAGAAAAGGTTAGAATAGGGATAACAGACTATGCTCAGGGGCAGCTTAAGGAGATCGTCTACGTAGAGCTACCTGAGAAAGGCGATGAGATAATTAAGGGAGAGAGCTACGGTGTTATAGAGTCAATAAAAGCCCTTGAAGACCTGATAGCGCCTATTTCGGGAAGAATCCTAGAGGTTAACGAAGCCGTGGTGGATAACCCAACCATTATAAGTGAAGACCCCTACGGCAAGGGATGGCTATTAGTTGTTGAGCCATCTGAAAGGTCAGAGCTTGAAACCCTGCTTACGGCCGAGGAATACGTTGAACAGTTAAAGGAAGAGTAGGTTTCTTTAACCTGGTGTCTACGCCTTGAAAAACGTTGTGTTAACAGGCGCGCTACGTGAGGATGTAATAGACAAACTGTCGGAGATCCTGGAAAAATACGGAGTTACATATGTTCTAGTAAGCAAACTTAGCGAAACAGCTCTCCACGAAGCAGATAGCGTAATAGTAATCGGCGGCGACAGGGATATGCTCCATGCCTTCCACGCTATGGGCAATATAGCAAAACCTGTTCTGGGAGTAAATATTTCCAGCAATGACGGTTTCTTAACGGAAACCAGTATTGACAAGCTGGAGGAGGCCGTGGAAAAACTGGTTTTAGGAGAGTACAGTGTAGAGAAGGCTACGCGGTTAGCGGTGTACGTGGATGAGGAGATGACGGCTGTAGCTCTTAACGAAATAGCGGTGTTCCCACATAGAAGCGCTACTTTAATGGAGTACCTGCTGGTGGTGGATGGAGAGGAGATATGGAGAGACTACAGCGACGGAGTAATAGTTGCAACGCCCACGGGATCGACCGCATATTCCCTATCGGCTGGAGGCCCTATATTACTTTCATCCTCAAAGTCATTTGTAGTTGTTTCAGTGAACTCGATGGATATAACTAGGCGTCCTCTAGTAGTTTCCGAAAACTCTATTGTTGAGATCAGGGAAATAAGCAGTCGATGTGAATGCAGCGTTATAGTTGACGGCTTAATAAGACGTGGAGTTGGAGAGAGCGTTCGAGTAGCTAAGGCTCCTGTGCCAGCTATGTTCATAAGGCTCACTAAAGGATCAGGGACTACTCGTAGATATGCTCGTAAAGTGTTGCTGGCTAGAGAGTTGATAGACGTACCGCCTAGCGCCAAGCTAGTTCTTAAAACTCTTGAGTATGAGGGCCCTCTTACCCAGAAAGATTTAGTGACGAAAACCCTTCTACCGGCTAGAACGGTTAGACATGCTCTTTCTATACTTATGAGCCGTGGCCTCGTAGCTAAACAACCGTTGCTGAGAGATGCCCGCCAAGACCTATACTATATCAGCCATAAGGTTTTCAAACGCCGCGCCTTTAGGCATTAAACACTTCCGTCCTAAGAGACAAAGCCTCTTCGGCCACGTTCTGTGGAAGCAAAGCTGTTTTATAATAGTCGCCTCCTATTAATTTATCATGTGCTTGATTCCGGAGGAAGGACTGGTTAAAATAGGGGGCCGCGACGTATATGTAGAGAAAATAACTAGGAACTATTACACATTAACATTCATCAAAGAACTTCTATACAGAGACAAAAGCAAGTACCAATTAATAGAGGTTGTCGACACGGAGGACTATGGGAAAATCCTTTATCTAGACGGTAAACTCCAGGTAGCGGAAGCCGATGAATGGATATATCATGAAACCCTTGTTCACCCGGCGATGTTAACACACCCCGAGCCTAAAAGAGTTATAATAATAGGCGGCGGCGACGGCGGGGCTTTAAGGGAGGTTTTGAAACATCCAAGCGTAGAAGAGGTTGAGCTGGTGGAGCTAGATCCGAAGGTCGTTGATGTGGTAACTAAATATATGCCGGAAATCCCTTCAGGAGCCTTCGAGGACGATCGAGTCAAGATATGTTACTGTGATGGGAGACAGAGGCTTAAAAACGGAGATGGGAAATATGACGTGATAATATGTGACGTCACCGACCCGATGGATCAATCAGCCGCCCTTTACACAAGGGAGTTTTACTCCGTAACCTCCAGAAGGTTGGCTGAAAAAGGTATACTGGTTACACAAGCTGTCTCAACGTTCTACTATAGAAACCAATTCGCTATGATCTACAGGGCGCTGCAAAGAGTCTATAGAATCATTAGGCCAGCATATGCGTTCGTGCCTTCCTTCGGCGACACATGGGCTTTTATCAATGCCTCTAACGTCCTTGACCCAGCCAATATGGATATGGAAGAGGTTAGAAGAAGGTTTGAAGAAAGAAGACTTAAAACAAGATTTTACACTCCTGAGATACATAGTCTCCTCCTTTATACTCCCAAGCATTTAAGAAGCTTTCTCGAGAAAGCGGGAGAAGAATCCACAGACGAACATCCAGCCGAACTAAAAATATAAAAAGGTTATCCCTAGGAAAGAGACATGAGACAAAGCCTACTGGCCGGTATCCTAGCGGTTTCGGTCTTAGTAGGCCTACTCATAGCTTTAGCCGTCTCCAGGAAAGGTGTTAACATGATGAAGCCGAAGATAAACCCGGAAAATGTTCCCAGACTTGTAATGGCTTTTTACCATGGCTGGTATGGATCCCCCAGCGGGCCCACAGGTAAATGGGTGCACTGGAATCACTGGGTTATGAACACCTCCTCAAGAAGTATAGTCAGGTACCACAACCCGGACAATCTAGTGAACAAAGAACGTAGGGACATAGGAGCCATCCATTACCCGCTTCTAGGCCCCTATGACGTGAGAAGCCCAGAGGTTTTAAAGACACATTTCAAATGGGCTGAGGAGGCTGGCATAGACGTGTTTGTCTTCGACTGGTTCGGCCCACCCGGAGGCTATATAGATGAGAACATGAAACTGATGTTTGACGCCGCGGAAAGCTTTAGCACAAACATATACTTGGCTGTTTTGTACGATGGATACGAGTATAGGAATGCGCCGCCCGAGGAAGTGTCCAGGGAGCTGCGCTACATAATTTCAACCTATGGGGGGCACAGCCGTTACCTTAAGGTGGCTGGGCACCCGGTAGTCTTCATATATGCGGCTCAGCATTTCCCGTACAGTACCTGGGCCGAGATAATAAGCGGTCTCAGAAAGGATGGTTTAGACGCTGTTTTCCTGTGTGACGCCCTAGGCGATATGGATCATTACCTAGATGTGTTCGACGGCATATACATTTATACACCAGCCGGTATCCTTAACTCCGGCGGTGACCTGGAGACCATTTATCGTACAATGATGCATGAAGCTGAGAAGCACAAGGCGCTATGCGCCCTTACAGCGCTGCCGGGCTATGACGACACAGCTGTCAGAATACCTGGGTTCCAGGTCGCTAGGAGAAATGGGGAAACCTATAGATACACTT
>CAYSTQ010000016.1:0-13387 GCA_964433855.1 uncultured Thermoproteales archaeon | reverse complement strand
CGATTCCACGAACAACACAAGCACTAAAAGCTTAACTGACACCAGCTTAAGCCTCTCCCCCCTTAAAGTAAAGGTCGTGTTTAACAAGACACCTCTGTAAAGCAACGACGCCTTATAAACTCCCTCAACGGCGTCCTCAAGTATCGCCATTCCATAACGATCCGTTGATAACCTCCGAACAAAACCAAGCGGCCCCCTCAGGATAACCGTAGAATTGGGAACCGGCCTAAACCACTCATCTATAAACTGCAAAGTTACTTCTGAACTTATAGGCAGAACGTAAATTATCTCTTCTTCAGTAGAATGCTTCAAAGTACTATTATAAAACTTTATCCCATCTAAAAAGACCTCTAGCCTATAGGTAGCCTCGGGCAAACGACCTACCCTGACAACCCCTTTCCAGTCAGGCCGGCCTTCGAAAACTATATATACATTATTTATATAAATTTTTACAAGAAGCCTTTCAGAGATCCTTCCTGTCAACAAACTCTTATCATTATACCGCAGTCTTATCGTAAGACCGTATACGCGAAACACGAGCTTACTTACAGTCTCAGACCCCACTGTAACGTTAACCCCTCCGCTACCGACGTTCACCGTATAGTTAAACATAGGCATTATTCGAACAATACGACCGCTAGGCACTCCGTAATACACGGCTCCGATAGTGTAGACACCGAACGGCAAAAGGGTTTTCAATTCACCGTTCAAGGAACTCACGTTAAATACCCCGCCCTCATCCCTGAGGAGCAACATTGAAAGCTCTAAAGGATTATCGCCGCCATCCACAACCGGCACGGATAAACTTAGGACGGAACAGTTAGCCACGACCACCGTATTATTCTCCAGCGAAACTATTTGCTCATAGACGATAACCCCCTTCCACAATATCTTTAAGGTGTAATTACCGGGCTGCAAATTCGTGATGTTACAAATAACTTTTCCGTTAACAGATACCACTTCGTAATATTTACCGTTCAAGTAGACCGCAGGTAAAACCTTACCCTCAACCAAAGGCGTCAAACCAGAATAATCATATATTTCAACTAGGAGACTGACAGCCTGCTGAAAACCTCTAGCGCTAGACAGGAAGGTAGAACCCACTAGAAAAAGCACCATCAGGCTAGCCAACACGACGACACGCGTCCTACCCAGATTTATCATCAATAGAATATCACGCCCCCTTCAAATATCGTTAACGGGACATAGCGTTAAACACGTAAACCTGACCCGCGGCAACTCGCCACAGTCTACAAGCATCACCACGGAACATCCTTCAGCTTTAACAGATACGCGAAAACATTGGTAATGAAGTGCAGCGGCGGAGTAACTATCAGGGTTACCAAGACATAGTAAGGGTCTGGCCACCGATAAACACTGTAGAAGGATAGGGCTACCAGAGCAAACAGGAGCTGATCCACTACAGGAAGAGGCCCACCGCGCCTTATCTTAAGCCTCCTCTTAATAAAAGACCCAAGGGCATCACCTACCATGGCCCCCAGAGAAAGCAAAAAAGCCCCGGGAATCGTATGCTTACCTATAATATTCAGAAGACACCCAGTCAAAGTACCAATAAAAACACCACCACAAAAACCTTCCCAGGTCTTACCATCACCGAGAATCCTTTCACCATCTCCGAGACAGCGGCCACCATCGATAGGTGTTCTACTCCTCACCAATTTAGCGATAATAACCGGGGCTGCGTTAGCCAGATAACATGGAGCTATAAACGCTATGAAGCCAAGCAACAGTTCTTCACTCAGCATGCCAACTCACTTCCACAATCCTATCTGGAAGCCATAGATAAAAGCATCTCTGTAGGGCCTTCTTAAATCTGACATGCTGTAAATGTTTTTCAGAATAAGAAGAGCTTTCATAAAATATATTCTTTAAATAAGCTTACTAGTAAAAACATATTAACAACGTACTGGAACACTGTTAAGCGTGAGCAATATGGAGGATGAGCTTCTATTAGCCGTGGAGCTCGCCTCTAAGCTTGGAGCCCAATATTCCGAGGCCAGATTTGAAAGAGCCAGGTTTCAGAACATAGTCGTTCGCAACGGTGCTCTTGACGCATACACGGAGGCCGTAGATAAGGGAGTGTCCATACGAGTCTTAATTAATGGTTCCATGGGGTTCGCGTCAACAAATATTCTTTCACGGGACGAAATAACAGAAGCGGTCAAGGCCGCCGTGAAAGACGCTAAAAACGCCTCTAAACTAACCCATAACCCCATAATTCTTTCAGAGGAAGAAAACCACAGAGCATCCTGGAGTACGGAACACCGGATAGATCCCGAGGACGTACCGTTCGAGGAAAAACTCCAGGCATTATTAGATATAGAGAAAAATCTTAGGGATATAAAACCGGTTAAGCTACCTGTAAGGATAGTGTCGATCACTACGAGCACTACGGAAAAAATCTACCTTAACAGCGAGGGGACACACATTAGATCATGCGTTACTAGGACAGGGATAGGCTACAATATAATAGCGTTAGCAGCTTCAAAAGGCACTTTGCAGAGAAGAAACAGGATGGCCGCAACAGTGGGATGGGAGGGGATAGAAGCATGGAAGCCGTGGGAGGTCGCAAGAGAGGAGGCCGAAACATTGGCGCTGATATTGTTAAAAGGGCGAAGCCCGCCTAAAGGCAGGCTAGACATGGTTCTAGGAAGCGAAGTGGTAGGAATAATAGTCCACGAATCATGTGGCCATCCTTCAGAGGCTGACCGTATAATGGGCCGTGAAGCCGCCCAGGCTGGCGAATCGTACATGACCAGCGGAATGCTTGGCACCAGGATAGGAAGCCCTGCCGTAACGATAATAGATGACCCCACAATACCCGGCTCTTACGGCTTTTACCTTTACGACGACGAGGGAGTTAAGGGACGGCCCCGCTACCTGTTTAAAAAAGGTATTGTGAATGAATTCCTACATAACAGGGAGACCGCCGCCGTATTCAACACCAGTAGTAACGGCTCCGCAAGGGCTTCTGCCTATAACAGGGAGCCCATAGTAAGGATGGCTAACACGTACATGGCTCCAGGAGACTACGGTTTTGACGAGCTTTTAGAGGATGTAAAACGAGGCGTCTTCATTAAAACCTATATGGAGTGGAACATAGATGATAGAAGATGGAACCAGCGGTACGTGGGCCTAGAGGCTTATACTATAGAGAAGGGCGAGGTCAAAGATCCTGTACGAAACCCGGTATTAGAGGTAACTACCGAGGTTCTTTACAAGAACGTAGATGCTGTAGATAGAAACCTTAGATTCTACCCTGGCACCTGCGGTAAAGGCGAGCCCGGACAAGGCGTACCCGTATGGTTCGGCGGCCCCAATATTAGGGTTAGAAACATGATCCTGGGGGTTGCCCTGTGAGGTGGGAATTAATGGATCTGCCTGAACTCGCTGGGAAAATCCTTAGCAACGCCCTGAAACTAGGCGTTGAGACCGCCGCCGTTGTTGTCAGGGCTAATAATAGAAAAATGATCAAACTGGTCAATAACGAGATAGCAACAACCATGAGATGGAGAGAGGCGAGGGCCTCACTTCTACTGGCCAAAAAGGGAAGAGTGGTGGTGACCAGCCTCTCCGAGCTAGATGAAAAAAGTATTAAAGAACACCTAGGGGCTATCGTTAAAACAATGAATATGCTAAATCCCCTGAAGGATTATGCTGGTCTTCCTAGGGGACCGTTCAACTACCAGGCTATACCGGATCTATACGATAAAAACATTCTAGAATTGTCGGTGAGTGGAGAAGATGTAGAACTTGCAAATCAAGCCATAGACTCGGCTCTCGAGGAAGGAGCTCAGAGGACAGCGGGTGTTCTAGAATATGGGGAGACAGCTAAAGCCCTTTGCACCTCTGAGGCAGTAGAAGCCTTTGAAAAAGGCACGTTTATAAGAGTCTCACTACGGGCGTTTCTGAGAGCCGAGGAATCTGGCCACGGAGTATCCTGCTCCAGAACCCTAAGGGATTTCAGCCCGGAGGATGCCGGTAGACACGCTGGAAAAACCGCTGCTGGAAACGTTAACTCCAGGACAGGAGAGGCAGGAACATATACTGTACTGCTGCATCCAATGGTTGTAGCCAACCTGTTCGGATACATGACTTACCTCGGCATGTCAGCCTATAGCTACGACGCCGGGACTTCCTTCCTAACGGGTAAACTGGGAGAAGAAGTGGCTAGTGACGAACTGACCCTATCTGATAATGGGCGGCTAGCAAACGGTTTAGGGTCAACAGCCTTCGACGACGAAGGAGTTCCGACCAGGGAAACAGTGCTTATAGAGAAAGGGGTTCTTAGAAACCTCCTCCACAACACTAGAACCGCCAGCAAATTCAGGGTAGCCAGCACGGGAAACGCCGGGTGGCTTACGCCAAGACCGTGGAATGTAGTTATCTCGCCCGGAAACAGCGAGCTGGAGGATATGATAGAGCGTATTAAAAAAGGTCTCTACGTGACAAACAACTGGTATACGCGTTTCCAGAATGTTAGAGAAGGTATGTTTTCAACCATATGTAGGGACGCTGTCTTCTACATAGAGAACGGCGAAGTAAAGTACCCTGTAAAGGGATTACGCATCTCGGATAGATTCTCTAATATTTTAGCAGGTATAATCGACGCGTCGAGAGAAAGACAGCAGATTTACTGGTGGGAGGCAGACATACCGACGCTGGCCCCCTATCTCCTGGTGGAAAACGTCAATGTTACCAGGGCGTTAGGTGCCTAGCCAAACCATTTAAACACGAAATAATGTATCTCTCCTTTTTCCCGATCCACCGTAGCTAACACAAACCTCTTCTTTACGGAGTGAGAAAGTCTACCGGCCCTTATTATCTCTAAGGGATCCAGTTTTTCACTAAAAGGAAGCACATGCACGAGAAAAGGCGCGTGGTCTATTCCCGGCCCATGCTCGTATACTGCGAAGGTCGTACCGAATCTTATACCTGATTTAACCACATAGCCTCTGCTCTTAAGATCTTTATAAACCCGGTAAACCTCGTCAAAGTTCTCGTAGGCCCCCCTAGAGATCTTTAGCAATTCCTCTAAGCTTAAGACTTTACCATCCGCTTCAACCTTTAGAATTCCCTGCTCAACCAAGTAACAGGCTTCAACAAGCGAAACCTCCAGCGGACGGTCTGTTTCAAGCTCCCTCGCCTTTCTAACCCCAACATATTTCCCGAAGAAGCCCATTTTATAAAGCGTCTTAGCTGAGCTTAAATCCCATATTAATACACGGTTATTAACCAGGTCGCCTTTGATAACCATTACACATCACCTAATCCCAACACTATATATTATTACCGACAACATGCTACCGGGGACACCCATGGACGAAGCCCCGGGGGCCAGCCGCCTTATAAATTTTTGGATCATCGTATTTATAACTGTCTTCACAGCATCCTACGGGATTATCCTGCTTCGCCACCACCCACGTATAGACCCAGCCAGCCTTATGAACATCCTCTCCGGACCATGGCGGTTCACCATACCGCTACTCGCACTCACCATACTCCTTACAGAGTCCCTAATATCACACTTTAAGAATTCCGTCGTCATAGGTTTCACAGGAGTTATGCCAGCAACAATAAAGCTCAAACCCGGACACATAGTGGTGTATGGTAGAACAGGAAGCGGAAAAAGCAACACGACGAAGATCCTAATATCTAAGTGCTCCAGGAGGATCCCGGTGTTAATACTGGATTGGCATGGCGAATACCTCTTTGAAAACTTTAAAAAGCTAACCCCGGGAGATAACTTCACCCTAAACCCGCTGGATTATCAGGGTAGCCAGCTCAGCGAACATATAGATTTTCTGGTAGATCTATTCGGAGACGTATACCGGTTTAGCGAGCCTCAACGCTTCATGTTTAGAAAAGTGCTCAAACAACTTTACGGGCGGACCCGCACACCTTCATTGAATGACTTCTTAACGCTTCTAGAGGAAACCCCTATAAAAAGCTACTATGACCATGAGATAAAGATGGCGCTTAAACGCAGAATGTTCGGGTTAATAGAGGGCCGGGCCGGTAAGGCCCTAAGCAAAAACTCTACCATCAACGTCGAGACCCTGTTCGGAGAGAACGTGATAATAGACTTAAGCGTCTTCAGGAGTCTATACATAAAACGACTCTTCGTAATGATTTTACTAAAAATGCTGTACGACCATGTCACCACAGTCCGCGGTCTCTCAGACGAGGTGAAACACATCACCGTAATAGAGGAGGCGTGGAACGTCATACCCTATAGGCGGCTCGACGCAGAACCGACAATCGGGGAAAGGCTCTTTGCAGAACTACGTAAACACGGAGAACTGATAATAGCGGTAACCCAGTTCCCCACCGAGACAGCGTGGAGCATAATGAAAAACGCGCGTCTATTACTGATACATAGGCTACCCAGCAGAGAGGTCGAGTTCATGAAACTTACCTGTAAAGCCGATACGTTACATGTAGGCCACGCATATCTGGTTGAGGATGAAAAAATACGTAAGATACGAATAAAGAGGTTCAGAGACCCCGTTCATTTAACCCGGTCTAAACCGGCCAACGACCAAATAGAGGCCTCCACGAACCACACTCCGCCAATGGGAGAGCCACGGCGAAAATCAAAGGAGGGGGAAAATGCGGGAGAACTTAAAATCAGAATCCGAATATAGAGAAGTAGCGGCACGGGACCTAGTGGGCATCCTTCTAAAATATATACCTGAGGATAGGGTTAGGGCAGTGCTAGATGAGCTGGGGCTTTTAAACGATAAAGTTGAAGATCTAATAGTAGAGTTCAAGGCAAGAAAACCGAAGATCACGCCGATCGTTTCGAAAGATCCTTTGCTACAGAGAGAGTTTGAAAGACTATATGTAGCTAATAAGTCTCTACAAGAGTACATCGCCAGACTTGAGAAACGCCTAGACAAGGTAGAGAAAACATTGGACCGGCTTCTCAACCAGTTATCCTTAGAAGAGCTTTTGGAGAGAGGAGATGTCTGAATATCTAAAATATTTTCCATATGGAGCGCCAAGACGGCCGCAGTTGGAGATCATGGAAACCGTATATAATGCTGTGAAAAAAGGAAGAGATGTTCTATTGGAGGCTGCTAGCGGCGTTGGAAAGACCGCTGCAGTGATAACGGCGCTAATACCACTAATCGAAGATCATAAAATAATATTTGTGTCACGGACACGAATGGAGGCCGACCACGTACTAGAGGAAATTAAGAGGATCAGCAGGAAGACCGCGGTAAGAGGCGTAACAATCCAGGGAAGACGTAGCCTCTGTCTAAACCCCCGGGTGTCCAGACTTCCACCTCAGATATCAGAGAAAATATGTAACCTGCTCAGGTCAGCACACGCCTGTCCCTATGCTAGAGCAATAAACTCAGAGATGTTCATCAACAGGACTTCCAAGGAAATGCGGGAGATAGGGGTTAGAACCGGATGCTGCCCCTACGTTTCCATGCTAGCGTATATAGAGACAGCCGACGTAGTCTCGCTCACCTACAGCTACATCCTAAACGATTTTCTACGAGAAAAATTTCTAACGCCAGTAACGTACAGCTCTCCTAAACCGCCCATATATGTATTAGATGAGGCTCACAACCTTCAGGATCTAGTCCATAGCATGACCTGCGACTCAATAACTTTAAACGATCTGAAAATGGCCTTAAAAGACGCTGAAACCATGGATTTAAAGAACGCCGCCAACACATTAAACACGTTGATTAAGAAAATTTTGTTGGCCAGCAGAGGATTATATTTAAACGGGGATTATCGAATCATAAAGTTAAGATTTGATGAGGAACTGCTGGATTTCATCAAAGCCGCTGAGCAGGCTAGTCTCAGCTATGAAGACGGCGGCTTCAACATATCCATGAATTTGGTTAAAACTTGCGAGTTCCTAACTAATCTAATTCGTAACCGTACTGACCATATATTACTTGTAGGCCGGGTAAACGACCAGCTAGTTCTAGAGCTTTTTAACTCAAACCCCGTAGTGCTGAGAAATATTTTCAAAAAAAGATGGTCAATGATAGCGATGTCGGCCACACTGTCACCAGCCGACCTATATGCTCAACTTCTAGGAGCCAAGAATCCCGTCTCTAAAAGCATACCATCACCTTATGTCGAAAACGGTCTTTACATTATTTATACAGGTATAACTACGGCGTTTAGACGCAGAGACAGGAAAATGTATTATGACATTTTGGACATAACTTCAAAAATCGAGAGAGCCCTACCTAAAGATTCGTCTCTCGCAATATTTGTGCCTTCTAAGGAAATTTTAAAACAGCTCATAGATGAGGGAATAAAATATTTTCTTGAACGCAAAGTGGTTCTCGACAGTGAAACAGACATCGCCGCAGTAAATGCTAAAGGAGTCGCTTACATAGGTGTTTTAGGAGGTAGGCTAAGTGAAGGAGTAAACATTAGAGTTGACGCATGCGTAATCTTCGGGGTGCCTTACGGAAAACCCGATGTTAAAAATAAGTTAATCCTTAAAGGCTATAGCAGGATTTTTCCAGGCAAAGCCAGAAGATACGCTTATGTGATGCCAGCTGTAAGAAGAGCTCTTCAAGCCGCTGGAAGAATCATAAGAGGCCCTAGGGATAGGGGGGTCGCCGTATTTGCCGATAATAGATATGTTAAATTATCATCCTTTTTTCCATGCTGGATGAGACATCGTCTAGAAGTGGTTAGCGATGCTATGCGACTGATAGCCAGAGTACACGGTTTTCTATGTATAAATGTTAATGCCCAGTGAAAGTTAAAATATACGAACCCCTTCTTGATACTCACATAGCAACAACGCTAGGTGAGAAATATAATGGCTGGCAGAGTTGAGAGGAGGCTAAGGCTCAGGAGACGCGATGACGTAAACCCTGGAATGGCCAAAATGAACCCTAAAACGATGACGGAACTAGGCGTAACGGACACCCTCGAGGTCGTTATAGCCGGAAAGAAAAGATACCGGTTTAAAGTTTTACCCCTGGACGCCGTGCCGGAAAGAGAAGTTTGGCTAAATGAAGATGAGCTGCGGGAACAGGGCATCGCCGACAATACTATAGCCACCTGCAGACGCCCCCTGACCGCTTAATTTATATCTGAACACCCTGTTTTTGTATTCCGAATCTAGGCGTATATTAAAGGGGATTGGCGTGACTATAAGAAGAGAAGATATTCGCTCAGGTAAAACTTCGGTTTCAAGCCAGAAAATCATAGATATGTTATCTACAATTTCTCAAAGAATATGTGACCTATTTAAGGAAGTCTATGGAACAGTGGTCGAGTTCCCGACTATAAATAGAGCAGGGTTTAACTCAAGATTCAAAGCAGCTGTCGACTATAAGGATGAAGTCGAGCTCATAAAGAAGGAAGTGCTCGACTACATATCAAAAGTAGCACCAGCTCTGTATAACAAGGAGGACTGGCTAAGGATACTGTTTAAACTATCAGACATCTCTGATAAGTCGCTTGGAGTAATGTACAGGCTCGAGCAATTAATGGTTAATGGTGGCCCGATACCCAAGGAACCGCACTCCTATCTTGTTGAACTAAGCGAGGTCGTAGCTGGCATGTTAAACGAGTATAAACATGCCCTGTTAATCACAGGGATAGACTCAGACAAAGCGCTTGAAGCATGCGGAAGAATAGAGGAAATGGAGCGCGAGGCAGACGAAGCCTATAGGAGAACGGTATTCTCCGTGCTCAGCTCAAATGTGAGCTTCAGGGAGCTACTTCTAATGAAAGACATCGCCGATATGCTCGAGAATATCTCGGACGCTACCGAGGCAGCAACAGACGATCTCAGAATAATATTGTTTAGCCTACTTTAAATAATTCCCAGAGAAAATTAAATAATGGAATATCTATAGTGAATATTATGAGTATTCAATAAGATTTAAATCCGTAGAAACCTACTAATTACTAGTCGGTCGCCGGCTTCAAAATGGGTGGATCTGGGGTTGAACAAGGATAGTTTATTACCCAAAATATGGTTCAACGTGCTCAACAAATATGGAAAATCGTCAATAATTATGGGGGGCACCATAGCTACAGAAAAAGAAAAGGAAACAGGGATAGAAGAAAGAGAAACCAGAGTTATAAAAGTCGTATTAGACGCCTTAAAACCACGTGAAGTACCTATAGTTGAGCTTTCTAAATCCCTCTGTGCCTTAGACGGCATAAACGAGGTTGAAGTATCGGTAATGGAGGTCGATGTCAAGACCGAGACCGTTAAAATACTTGTCAAAGGCGACAACATAGATCTAGATGAAGTATCAAGGGTGATAGAGAAGAACGGTGTCGCCATACGAAGCGTCGACGACGTAGCCGTGAAAAAATAGCCCCCTAGATTATCCTCCCAAGTTTTTTCTGGTTTGGCTTAACTCTCTTTTTATAAAGTTACTTAATTCCTCAATACGTATCCTTACCTGCTCCCACGTATCTCTATCCCTGATAGTCACAGTATCGTCTTCAATAGTTCTGTAGTCAACAGTGACCGCAAACGGAACACCGATCTCGTCAACGCGCGCATACCGTTTACCTATACTCCCCTCCTCATCATATACAACGTTAAAGCCACGGTCAACCAGCTCCCTATAAATACGCTTTGCAACGGCAATCAGTGGTTGCTTTGACACCAGCGGGAAAACAGCCGCCTGGACAGGCGCCAGATCCCTAGGTATCCGGAGAACCACGCG
This sequence comes from uncultured Thermoproteales archaeon, assembly GCA_964433855.1. Lineage (GTDB taxonomy): Archaea > Thermoproteota > Thermoprotei > Thermofilales > CAYSTQ01 > CAYSTQ01. The sequence continues at coordinate 2,681 of CAYSTQ010000016.1, read as the reverse complement.
ACCATCCCTCTCATGATAGGAGTACTCTAGGGTGACGTATAACAGCCTCTCAACACCGAATGACGGCTCGGCAACGTGTGGAATAAACCTGGTCATCGTAACGATTTCCTCGCGCTCCTCCACTACGAAATAACTTTTGTCTAGTTTTACATCCCCTAAATTCACCACACCCCTTTCTGAAAGCTGAGACAATACCTCTTCCTCCGACAGCCTCTTCAACATTTCAAATATGGCTTTAGCCTTTTTCCTGAAGTTTCTACCTATGCTCGCTCTGTTAGGCTTCACAGTAACAACCTTTTTTCTGATGGGCTGAGGGAGTAGCCTATAAGCCCTCAAATCCTGGCCGCTATACTTCATGTGCTGTCTAAGATCATAGTCGGTTCTATAAGCGTGGCCGGAGACCTCGACCCAGCCCCATCTACTGGTTAAAACCTGGTGATCATATGTTTGAGCAGCGTAGTGCGCTCTCTCATAGGGAAGCTTAGCTAAAAATCTCTGCTTGTCCTCAGGAACGCCGAGCCCGCAGACAAATATCTTGGAAAGAGCCATGAAGTAGGCATTCCACTCATTCATCACATAGCCCTTCTCGACTGCCTCGCTAACCGACACCACACGAGGCTCCTTAACACCTTTGACTACGTCTTCCTCCGTGAGCAACCGTAGCTCAACATCGCCGACACGATCCAGCAGGGGACACGCCGGATTCTCCGGGTCGTAGAAGAGCTCTATCTCCATAACTGTGAACTCCCGAAGACGTATTGGGCCTTGCCGGGGAGATATCTCGTTCCTCATGACACGGCCAATCTGAGCTATTCCAAGTGGAAGCCGTCTACGCATCGCCTCATAAACCCTCATGAAAGAGGTAAACATTCCCTGAGCCGTCTCAGGACGCGCATAACCTATGTTTTCGCTGTATGGCCCTATATTGGTCCTAAAAAGCAGGTTGAACTTCTCTACTTTGCCAAGCACTCCACCGCATTCCGGACATTTAACCCCGTGTTTCCTTATTATTTCGTCAAGCTCATCAGTAGGCAGACCTTCAAGACCGCTTAAACCAGTAGCATCCTCTATTAAATGATCCGCCCTGAACTTTCTTCCACAATTCATGCATTCAACGATGTAGTCTGTAAAGCTCTCAACATGACCAGAAGCCACAAGCACGCGTTCAGGGGTTATAACCGGGGTTTCTATTTCCACTATGAAGCCCTGATGCGGCTTTATGAACAAACTCCGCCATTTTTCAACGATCTTATTTTTCAGGCTGACCCCTAGAGGACCTAAATCGATAAAACCTCCAACTCCCCCATATATTTCAGATGACTGCCAGAAGAAACCCCTGTTTAACGCGAGATTCCATATCTTCGAGTAAACGTCATCCGATTTTTTACTCATACAGCTTCCCCTTCAAGCTCGAATTTTACTGGGAGACCCCAGATACTTATTAATTTATCCGGGAGGGCTACAAGAACCTAAAGAAAGATTGGCCGGAAAAAATCATCCAGTCAAGGAAAATGGGTAGCTAGAAAAATTATTTGAGCTAGATCTCGAAAAGTTCCATGGGAAACACCATGTCATACTTAGACTTATACGTTAACACAGGTATCTTTAAGTTTGGCGAATACGGTTACGGCCGAGAAGCAAACATATATCTTCTAGGCGTACCGTTTGACTCAACAAGCAGTTATAGGGGCGGCGCCAGGTTCGCCCCTTCAAGAATAAGAGAGGCCTCACGCTCACTAGAAACATATAGTTGGCGTACCGGTTTAGATGCCGAGAAACTACAGGTGTGCGACCTTGGAGACCTAGAGACTACATACGATGCCGAGCTAATGCTTGAAAGGCTCAGCAAAGTTGTCGGAGAAATAACGGCAACAAACAAAAAGTTGTTAATAATAGGAGGTGAACACACCGTAACCTTGGGAGGAATAAAGGGCCTAAACAGCTTAGAGGCCGTTAAACTGCTAATATTCGATGCCCACATGGATCTAAGAGACGAATACCCTTATGGACAAAAAGTAAGCCATGCCACAGTAACCCGGAGGATAGCCGAGCTAATAGGCCCTGAGAACATAGCCTTGATAGGGGTCAGAGCAGTTTCTAAAGAGGAGATAAGCTATGCTGAGGAAAACAACGTGTTTTATATCACCGCTAGACAAGTGGCCGAAAGAGGATCTATTGCCATCTCACAACTTCTTAGGAACTTTATCGGCGGGCAACCAGTCTACGTCTCACTTGACATGGACGTAATAGACCCGGCATACGCCCCCGGGGTACAGACTCCTGAACCAGAGGGGCTTACCCCCACCTGCCTTATAGATATATTCTCTTCAATAATCGGAGAGAATACTGCGGTTATAGATATAGTCGAGCATACCCCGGTATACGATCCCGGCGGCATAACCAGCATTTTAGCGGCTAAAATTCTTTACGAAGCATTATGCTACATTAGCAGAAGAGCCTGAGCTTCCAACCTAAATAATTCGAGATGTTAACCTTCCATACTAATATCGTATTCGAAACGGAAAACCCTGATGTTTCCTATCAAACCCGTCTTTCTTGCTGCTAAACATTTTACTCTTTACAGGTCACGTTTCATGAACGCCTAAGAAAGGTTATCATCCGATTACGCCTAGCGTAACAGTTAAATATTTGATAGGTAAATGTCATATTTGGTAGGCGAA
>CAYSTQ010000015.1:0-13688 GCA_964433855.1 uncultured Thermoproteales archaeon | reverse complement strand
GTTAAAGACCGGCTAAAGGATTCCGCCAGTGAGCTAGGGATCATCCCGTTGCCGTCGGCCTGCTGTGCAAATACATTGAACATCTATCTTTCAAAGGGGTTAAGAATACCGTGTTACGGACTATGTTTTGCAAATAATATATGTTTCAACTGTCCAGTTAAATGTAGCGAGATTAAAGTTGAAGTCGGCGAAGACGAGCTTAAAAAAGAAGTCTCTAAAACTCTAAGTATTTACGTTAAAGACGTCGAGATAAATGGCCGGAAGGCGGTCATGTATACAGGAACTAAATTGTCTAAAAGTAAGCTAAAGACTATCAGGAAAAAACTCCGCTTTCTGGAAAGGGCTTATAGAATAAAGATGGTGATCAGGTTTTGAATAAGAAGTTCGACATAAGAAACTTTCTAAACGGGCTTATCTGGAATCCCCATATAAATCCGAGCGAATACATTATAAAATACGTTTCAAGAGGGGCTATAGGCGACGCTGAAACGGTCACCGGAGATAAAATACTGACTGTTTATCACAGGGGGTTCGACGTAAAAAGCGACTTTGGTAAAAGCAAATACATACCCTTCCATAGAATAATCGAGATAAGAAAGACTGACGGCACGCTGATATTCAGGTCCCCAAGACATAGCTCGTAAGTCCAGCATCAATGGAAAACGGCGTTATATATGGCGATGTTCTCAGCCAAATACACATTAAACTCCTCCCTAAATTTAAAGAAAGAGGTTGCCCTACGTTGAATAAAAAGGAGAAACTTTTACTGTTATTGGCATTATCAGCCGTTTTGCAAACACTTACTATGGTGCCTGGTAAGGATGACTATCCTAAGGCTGAAATAAATGAAACCAGGGCTGTCTTAGATAACAACATAGTTAAACTAGAGATCCACAAAGTTAACGGTAGCTTCCGTAAAGCACTGCTGTTTCCTGATCCAGAAAGCAGCCGCGCTTTAGCCGAATTAGAGATATGGCCCATAGTGTTGCTACGTATAGGCAACGGCTTCAAGCGGGTCAGAATGAATCTAACCGAGGCGGCCAGGGTAGGTTGCAACTGCCCGGGAGCAGATGTAGCAGGCCTTGTCCTGGCGGGGTACGTTTTTATTGATGGAAAACGCCTAGATGCCAATTACCTGGTAATTCTAAGAAAGGGGTCGGAAGCCTTCGAGGTTCGTTTCACCCTGAGGGGAAACGGGGAATTCGAGGTTGGATTCGTAAGCGTTCTGACCATTAACGCTAGTGGCTGGCAGCTTCTAGTACCAGGACTCCGTTCCCCGCCACCCCCCTCTATAACGGCTGTTCGAAAGCTTACATGGCCAGCCCTCATCTTTAAGGGAAACAACGGTGTTTTTACGATAACCTGGTCGCTGACAGAAGCCGGTCCGATACAGCCGTATTTTAACTGCACTTCTAAAGGCTTAACCGCTGGGTTAGCCGCGCCCTCAGCTCCTGAATGGATTGAAGAGAACCTTGACAAATGTGTGGTGAAAATCAAGAGGCCATACTGTTTAAAACCGTATCCACTGTATGATTCAAAGCTTAGAATAAACTTTAAACTCTTGGCGCTTAAAACCAATAGCCTGGCAGCAGTTCTTAAAAAACTGAGCATTTCAGCTGGTCTATTAAGCAGAAACCTTGACGTTGATAGAAGCCTTAAAGGACTTGGAGAAGCCTATGTGGGGACACTGACGAAAAGAAGGGTGGCTGACTGGGTGGAGGAGGCCACAGACCTCGTAAAAGCTTTATACGGATATATCTCGTACACGGGAGAATTAGAGTTAGAGCAAAGACTCCAGGCATATATGGAAGAACATCTTGAGGAATTTTTATCTGACCCTATAATAGCCGTTATGCTCGGGTTTCCAAAGGGGTCTTTAAACCTACTAAATGAAAAAATAAGCAAGGCACTAGCTAATGAAAAACCAGAATATGTGCGGTACCTGGTAGAAGCCTATACGGTGCTAGGCAACCGGACGCTTCTAACGGTCGCCAAGCATGCAATTGATAAAAACGGGGTCTTCAACCTTGCAACAGCTGAAGCCGCCTTATTACTATACAGAATTACAGGCGTGAAAAAATACCTAAAGCTAGCAGAGGAATGGGCAGCTATTAATTTGCTCAACGTATCGATGACCACGGGGCTTTACATGCTGAACGGCGTAGCCGATCTTGAGAAAAGCCAGGAGTTGGCCAGGGTTCTAGCAGGAATAGCCGTATCTACAAAAGACGAGTTTTGGACAAATTCTTCAGCGTCGCTAATAGCCGACATACTAAACATTACCGGAAACCATGTGCTAGTCGCTAATTTCCCGTCTTCTAACGAGGATAGCCAGCGAAAAAACATAACCACGTTAAATCTGCTAATAGCCCTTGAAATACTTGCTCATACCTATCCATACCTACAGCTTTCCCATACCATTTTCCTAAACACTACAGTGCATATAGGCGTCTACGGGGAAATAGCTAAAATCGTAACGAATGACCAGCGGATAGACCTCCTAGTTAAAGGATGGAGTTTAAAAATAATTGTCGTAGGAATGATCCCTGAGCCTGCAGATTTAGCCGTCAACAGCTCATCACTACAAAACGATTTAATAAGCCATAAATATGTTGAGAAAGCCAAGATTCTCATAGCAACAGTTAAGGCAAAGGGGACAGCTAACATAACCCTTTTCTTCCACGAAACACCGAACGTTAAGGTAAGCACTCATGTCGACAGTAAAAAAGACTATGCCATCATATATCTGAACATTACAAACAATGGCGGGCAGCCAACATCAATAAGCGTCAACGTGACAGTTACAGGTGAAGAACATGTAAGGACAGTCAACAGGAAGGTTATCCTGGGCTCAAAAGAGCATAAAATGATCCAGCTAATAAAAATAGAGCCTGGCATATACAAACTATTCATTGAAACGTACGCGGACGGTTTGCTCGTATATGAAGACGTCCTAAACATATTCGTCCCAAGAAAACAAGAGACGTGGCCAATACTGGCTGTAACTTTATTAGCGTTACTGACAGCAGCAGGGATCCTGTTAAAGTATAGAAAGCACCTCTTCTAAGTACCTTTTATCGTCCAACAAGATTTCTCGTCGGCGCTCCAGGCTATACTGGCCTAACGACTCATCTTCTATGGTTAAATCCCCTTTATAGCCAAAGTCTCTAAGCTTAGAAATGGCGATTTCCAGATTTATATCCCCCTCACGTAACGGCGTCATTTTAACGCTACCCGGCGGCCTTTTCTCCTCCTGTTTACCGGCCGGTACAGCGGCGTTCTTTATATGGGTGTGTTTAACGTATGGTGCAAACCTACCGTATATTTCATATACCTGGCTAAGCGGATAGCCAGCCCAGTAAAAATTACCTGTGTCCAGCGTTAAGCCGACGTTCAACCCCTCTACTTTTTTCAACACTGACGATATGAACTCAGGATCGTTGCCGAGCACCCCATGGTTCTCGATAGCCAAAAAAACCTTAGATCCCGACTGCTTAAAACTTTCAGAAATCCCCTTAGCAGCCGCCTCAACAGCGTCCTCTACTCTCCAGCCTTTTTGAGGCCTCATAACAGAGTTTATCCTGACAACATCTACACCGAGTTCCTCAGATAGACGCATAGCTGAAGACACGTATCTTATTTCCCCGTTTAAGTCCTCTTTTCCAAAGTCGTTTTCAAGAAGTATAGCGCATATTTTAACTCCATGGCCATCAAGCTTCTCCTTAAGTCTAGCTAAGCCGTCGCTGCTAGCCAGGTCAAAGCCGATGCTAGTTTTAAAGCCACGTTTAAGAGCAAGCTCAAAACTATCTAGGCCTAGCCAATCTAACCCCTCAAAAACGTCTTTAAATCCAACAGCATGAAGTATTTGGTCACGTACTGCTATATACATCAATCTCCACCATTCATGTTTTACATGCTTCTCCTATAAAACAGTTAAAAACCGATTACGCCGCTTATCCATCGGCACCATTATAAAATCAAAACTTTCGTTGACTAGCTGTCTGTTCAATGTAACAGTAAGCTATATATAGTAGTAAACCAGCTATACGCTTGCACCAAAGGTGCACGCGATACAGATGGAAGACGAAATCCGGTTAACTAAAGTAGGTTTCCTTCGCCCGACTTCTAGAAGGGTTAACTTAAGGGTAAAGGTTCTGGAAGTCGGCGAGGAAAAGAACGTGGTTTCCAGGAAGGACGGGAGAGAGCACAGAGTGGCGGACGTCCTAGTGGGCGACGACACGGGCGTAATATACATGACACTCTGGGACGCTAACATAGACAAGGTGAAGGCTGGAGAAACAATACTTGTTAAAAACGGGTACATTACAACCTTCAGAAACGAAATGAGGCTAACAGTCGGCAGATACGGCTCGCTCGAAGAAAGCGACGAAGAGGTTGTGAACGTTAATTCGGAAAACAACATGTCGCGAAAGTTTACGATGAGACGGCCTCCGAGAAGACGATTCTAGCCCGGAAAACCGAATATTTTAACGTAGCCTTTTCCTTCCTTCTTTTTATCCAGTTTTTTAGCGGCTTTAACATGGAGTATCACCACTATTGCTGCAAGGAAAACTATCACCGTCATAGATGCTGCAACCGGCAGAAAATCTCTGGTCGGCGAGCCGCCAATATTTTCTAACGACCTAAAGACGGCCGTGTCCCCAAAAACCAGATCCTTGTCTGACAGGAGGATCATCCCCCAGCGCCATACAAGCCTGTTGAAAACCAGGGCTACAACGGGCTTCTCCACTTTAATAGTATGTATGATGCCTCCCGGCAATGTGAGATAACTGTTAGAGCTGAATATTACTTCACCGCCGTCGATCTCAGCCCTGTTTTTAAACGGTGAATAAATTATCAGTCTTGTGACAGCAAACAGTTTAACGGTTGTGTTAGCAGGCACCGGTACTGCAGCCCCTCCTCGGAGGTTTTTCGGCTCATCGGTTTCATAAAGACCGGGAGCAGCAAGCATTGCAGAAACAGGCTCTGTTCCAACCACTTTGACCTGGCCTCCAAAATGTATTTTTACAAACCATGGTTTTGAAGCATTCACATCCTCCCAGCCCAGCTTTTTTTCAGCAACTTTAACGCCTCCAACGTAAACACTAACCTTGCAGGGCTTATAGGGGATAATGGCTACCATGCCTTCCCTGGTTCCCTCGTAAGCGCCGTATAGGAGCCTTCCCACCGGTCTGCCTGACGGGCTCACTAGATAAACGGTTTCCTCAGCGGCTACATGAAGCACTGAAATAGGCTTTGTAGATAACAACACGTAAGGTTCTGAAATAGTAGTGGATAGGAATTTGGCTTCTCCCGGCCTCAGAACGAACTCTTTAAGCTTAGCCCCCTTAGGGTTAAATAACTCAACCATTGAATTATCAAATGCCGTTACCCATAAAGATCCAAAACTAAATATTACGAACTCCTTTCCTATCAAACCCCCGGCCGTAGATATATAAAACGCCTGAATAGGGCCTGAAACATCAGAGGCGACCCCGGCGGAAACACGTTTATTCGTCACCAGCAAATAAAACTTCCCTCCCCTCATCCAGAACCATTTGACGTTAAAGGCGTCCAAGACGGTTTCGTTAACCAGTTTTAGCCCGCCTCCACGAGGAATCTCAAATACCTCCACTTTCGTATGATCCCCTATCCCAACGACGAATAACCATACACCCGGCTTCGGCGAATAAAAGAAATACTTGTACACGGCAGGTTCAGGCGAGGAGACTGGGAATCCTATGAACGGAGACACCACTAGTAGAACCATAACAGCGATTAGTAGACGGCCGCCGCCTCGGTGCACCCAGATCCACCCGTGTCTGTCTAACCTATGACTTATTAAACAGCTATAACTTATAAGTTAAACTGGAGGTGACAATAATGTCCGACTATGGTGTTATAAGTAAGCTCAGAGCAGCTCTAGCCGTCCTAATAGTGATCATCATAGCCATAGGCGCTCTACTCGCAACCTCGATAAGCTCAGTGGGTGTGGGCGAAGCGGTAGTGATAATAGATCCGCTGCAGGGCAGAATAGTAGACGTTAAATTCGGGCCTCAACTATTTCTAAAACTACCCTGGCAGACAACAATAAAGGTTCTAACCGCGGTCAAGGCGATAAACATGTTCTTCGAGCCACCCCGCGACTATCCAGCGGTGGCAGCCATAACGAGCGACGGAGCGAAGGTCGAAGTAGATATAACGGTCAGATACAAAGTGGTCGAAACTCCTGACGCAGTTAAAGAACTCGTCACAAACTATCCGCTTCTAAACTTCGAGGACGCCGCTATAGTTCCAGCTGTAAGAGAAGAAACTAGAAACATGGTCTCCAACTACACTCTTACAGACATAATAGAGAAGAGATCCGTAATAAGCGCAGCCATAGTTAACGCCGTAATACAGAGGCTAACCAAGGATCCAACCCTGAAAAACGCTATAACGATAATAGACGTTGCCGTGAGAAACCTAGAGCCGCCAGCCGAAGTTGTGGCAGCCATAAACAAGAAGCTGGCAGCTGAGCAGGAGGCCAAGGCGGCCGAGTACAACAGGACCAAGATACTGATAATAGCTAATGCCACTGCCCAGCAGAGAATACTTGAAGCCGAGGGCGAGGCACAAGCCACCCTGTTAAGGGCTGACGCCGAGGCGAAAAGCATACTGCTTAAAGCTAACGCCACCGCTGAATCCCTTGAGTTGATAGCCAAAGTTCTCAACAGCACGGACGCGTTGGTAAACTACCTGTACTTTGAAACTCTTAAAAAACTGGTCGAGGAAGGCGGCCAGGTCCAGGTGGTGTTAATCAGCGGCGGGGGCGGACAGACCCAGACACCCATAATATATCCGATACCCACCGGAAGAGATTAGACGCTGGGGCCCAAACATGTATCTAACACGAGAGGAAGAGCAGATACTAGACGGTGAAAAGGGAGCCGGAATACAGAAAGCTTTAAAGATAATCGTAAAAGTGGCCGAGGCCCTGGGCGCTGAGAGACTTGTAAAAATAAAGGCAGCCCACGTCTCAGGCATATCATACAAGAACATAGGTGACGAAGGCCTAGCCCTGATATGCGGTCTCGCCAGGGAAAACTGCCGCGTCACCGTACCTACAACGGTTAATCCAGCCGGGGTAGACCTGGAAAAATGGCGTGAAATGCATGTGCCAAAGGAGTTCGTTGATAAACAGGCAAAAATAATCCGCTGCCTAGCCAAGATAGGCGCCACCCCGATCCTCTCGTGTATACCATACAAGATAGCGCCTCCCAGACAAGGCGATCAGGTTGCCTGGGGTGAAAGCAACGCTGTCCTATACGCGAACAGCGTGCTCTCAGCCAGAACAGAAAGAGAAGGGGGCCCGCTCGCCCTGTTCGAAGCAATAGCTGGCAGAGCTCCCTACATAGGGCTTAGAACCGATGAGGGAAGAAAGCCAACCATAATTGTTACTGTAGAGAAAAGTCTTGAAACCGTCAATCCGGCTGCGCTGGGCTATGCCATTGGCGCCCTAGTCGAAAAAGGAGTACCCTATATTAAAGGGGCAAAGAAAATACTGAGTAACGATTATAAAATCAGGCTATTCCTAGCGGCAATAGGCGCCTCAAGCGGAATAGGGTTAGCGATAATAGAGGGAGTATCACCTGAGGCCCTAAAAAATAGTGTCGAAGGCCTAGAACGGATATCGATAGGCCCTTTAGAGGTCGATGACCAGATAAGCAGAATATCGACGGAAATAGATAGGCCAGACGCCGTAGCCCTAGGGTGCCCCCACTTAACTCCTGAAAACATGGAGAAGATCGAAAAAGTGACAGGAGGAAAAGACATCAGAAGGCTCATACTGTTTACTTCGCGGCCTCTTATAAGCCGTTGCCGAGCGGCAGTAGCATCGCTGGAGAGCAGAGGGGCTAGAGTATACTGTGATACCTGTATGGTTGTGAGCGATTTAGCTCGTATGGGCGTGGAGCGGGTTATCGTTGACTCCGCGAAAGCCGCTTATTACCTTTCGGCACAAGGCTTTGAAGTTGAACTCGCAGACACTTTAGAAGCGGTGAGAAAAGCATGTCTCTAAAATTCAACGTCAAGGCAATAGTCTGCGGTAATGTGGAGGGGGAAGCCCTGGTATCGCTCAGCCCCCTATCCTTCTATGGCGGAGTCGATAGAAAAACCGGTATAGTGGTGGAACGAGGGCACCCTCTTGAAGGCCAGAAGATAGCCGGTAAAATACTGTTCTTTCCCTACGGTAAAGGCAGCACCGTCGGCTCATACGTCATATATGGTTTAGCGATGAACGGTCTGGCCCCAGCGGCCATAGTCAACGTTAAAAGCGAGCCGATAATAGTCATCGGCTGCGTGCTTGCCAACATACCTCTTTTCGAAGGCGTAACGCCTCAAATGCTCAATGAAGTTAAAACAGGCTCTAAAGTAAGGATAACGTGCACCGGGAAAAAAGCCTTTGTGGAGGTGTATAAGTGACATGACAAGCTCAGAGCTAAAAATAATAGAGGAGGAAATAAAACAATGCAGAAAATGCAGACTATGGGAAACACGGATAAACGCCGTCCCAGGTGAAGGACCGGAAAACGCTGAGGTAATGTTTATAGGAGAAGCCCCAGGGGCGAATGAGGACCGACAGGGACGCCCGTTCGTAGGAGCAGCAGGACAGCTTCTCACAGAGCTTCTCCAGAAGGCCAGCCTCTCGAGAGACGAAGTGTACATAACAAACGTTGTGAAGTGCAGGCCTCCGGGAAACAGAGATCCGCGTCCAGACGAGATAGCTGCCTGCTCCCCCTATCTAGATGCTCAGATCAGGGTTATAAAACCGAAAATAATAGTCACATTGGGTAGGCATAGCACGAAATATCTACTAGGAAAAGGCGGCATCAATGTTTCTGGAATAACAAGAGTTAGAGGCAAAACGTTTAAAATAGAGATAGGCGGCATCCCGGTTACGGTGGTACCGACATATCACCCGGCGGCAGCACTCTATAATCCCCGGCTTAGAACAGTCCTGGAAAAAGACTTTATAGAGCTAATAGGGGGTAAAGCGAAGAAAGACATGGGCCGTCTTGACGCATATTTCTAAGTCCCTTTCAAACCCGTACGGGTTTTCGAGACCTATACCTGAACGTCAAGCCGCATAGTCCACTGAATAAAGCGGTTAATGGATTCAAGCCCGCCAAAGACAGCTCATTACACCTGAATATGGTGCGGGGGGTGGGATTCGAACCCACGCAGGCCTGCGCCAGCGGGTCCTAAGCCCGCCGCCTTTGACCTGGCTCGGCCACCCCCGCTTATTTCTAGGCTTACAAACCTCTTATTTATTTTTTAGTGTAGGTTATAAGTGTGCCCACGCGCTCCCCATGAACGGCTCTCAAAATATTGTCAACCGGCTGTCCCAATACCACACGGGTCGGCAATCTAGCTCTCTTAAGCACGTTCAAAGTCAAAGGGTCAAGCATCTGATAAGTGCCCGCGGCGGTCATGCCGGTCGAAAAGATCCGTTCAAGCTCCTCCAGCGTGACCTCGTCTAAAAGCCTTGCAGAAGGATCTTTCTTAGGATCAGCCGTATATATACCTTCTACGTCGCTCGTCAACACGAGGAGATCGGAGGAAACAGCCTCCGCTGTGAGTGCAGCCACGGTGGTAGTGGATTGGCCAGGCTGGAACCCTCCTAGAACCAGAACACGACCCCTGGAATTCAGGAAGCAGGCCACGGCCTCCTCCAACGTCTCCGGTATACGTGGATAGGCGGCCTCGCCCAGGACAGCGGCAACAAGCCTAGCGTTAATCCTGGATGCATATATTCCTAGAAGGTCGCACACGCCCTCGTTAACCCCCAGGCGTCTCGCCACGGAAATATAGCTCCTGGCAACTACCCCTCCTCCACACACCAGTATTGTCTCATATCCTTCGCGGCTCAATCTACGAGCCATGGAAGCAACATCCTTAACGTACTGAAGGCTAACCCCTTTTTCCCCATAGATCAGGTGGCCGCTGATTTTAACCACTACCCTCAACCAAATCACCTATAGGGTTCTATCCTAGCAAACCTATAAGATTGCCGCGGAGACAAGCCTTAAGCACCAATATATTCACACCCGGAGCCGCTAACCATCCCATGAAGGGCTTCTAACCCTGTGCTTATCCGTAAAATTCATATGGAGGCCATAATAAAGTCGCCTTAACTCGTCTTGAGAACGCGGGGTGCACTACTGGATGGGGTGAGTAAAGGTTACAGTCAAGTGGAAAGATACAAGCTGGAGAAACTCTTAAAGGAACTGGGTGAAAAAAGGGGTAGAGGCACTGAACTTATCAGCCTATACGTGCCGGCTGGCAGGCAAATAGGTGAAATAGCGTCGATGCTTAGAGAGGAGTACTCGACGGCTAGCAACATAAAGGATCGAACCACGAGACACCACGTCCTCGACGCCCTAACCGTAGTGATGCAGAGACTAAGACTGTTCAGAAAGACGCCGCCTAACGGGCTGGTCATATTCGCTGGCTACATAGATACAGGCGTGCCCGGGAAGGAGGAGATGGAGGTCCACGTCCTCGAACCACCTGAGAAGCTGACAACCTACCTGTACCGCTGCGACTCCAGATTCCATACAGAGATACTTGAGGAAATGGTCGCTGTAAAGGACGTCTACGCGTTAATAGTGGTTGATCGAAGCGAGGCAGCTATAGCGCTTCTCAAAGGCCGAACACTGGAGATAGTCGATAGGTTAACCTCCGGCATACCGGGTAAGCATAGGGCGGGTGGACAGTCAGCCAGGAGGTTTGAGAGGATAATTGAGCAACTAGCCCATGAATTCTATAAAAGGCTTGGGGAGCACGCCAACAATAGGCTTCTCAGCGTAGAGAGCCTCAAGGGAATAATAATAGGCGGGCCAGGGCCCACCAAGTACGAGTTCGCAGAAGGGGACTACCTCCACTACATGCTAAAACAGAAAATACTAGCGATCCTCGACACAGGGTACAGCGGCGAAGAAGGCATATATGAACTAGTGAAAAGAAGCGGTGAAATACTTAGAGACGTCGAATACATGCAGGAACGACGGGTAGTACAGGAGTTCCTAAACCACGTAGCCAGGGACACAGGGCTGGCCACCTACGGCGTTAAGGAGGTTGAAGCAGCTCTGCAAAGGGCGGCCGTGGACAAACTCCTAGTGTCAACCGAGCTAAAAGGCGTTAAAAAAACATATAAATGCCAGGGCTGCGGCTACAGCTGGACGGAGCTACACTTAGATACAGCCTCACAACAAGAACTTCAATGCCCCAAATGCCGGGCTGACGCCATAACAGTGGTCGAAGAAGAGGACCTGGCTGACTACCTGATAAAGCTAGCCGAATCCACCGGCGCCAAGATAGAGATAGTCTCAACCAATTCCGAGGAAGGAGCCCAGCTCTACCGAGCCTTCGGAGGAGTAGCCGCCATACTGAGGTTCAAGCTTTGAAACGTAAAAAACTAGAGCGCCTCATAGCACAGATACCGGATTATGAAAACCCCAAAATAGAATATGAGCAGTACACGATCCCGCCAGCCCTAGCGGCAGACATCGTTTGGATAGCCGAAACAAAATACAGGGACATATCGGGGAAGCTGGTGATAGACCTCGGCTGTGGAACAGGCCGCTTAACGGTTGCGGCAGCCTTAATGGGGGCACGCCAAGTTATAGGGATCGATTTAGACTATGAAGCGGTGAACCAGGCGAAGAACTCGCTGACCCAACTCTTCCTAAAACTCTCTAACATAGACCTGGTGTGCGCTGACGCCTTTATGCCCCCCATCGCCAGGCCATGCGACACAGTCGTTGAGAACCCTCCCTTCGGAGTCCATAAAAAGGGTTATGATGTGTCGATGCTTAAAGCCGCCGCGGAGATGGGAGGCGTCATCTATACGATACATAAGTCGTCGACGGCCAACTACATTGAAAACTTTATTAAAAAACAACTACGTAAAAACCTAGAGCTGATATATACCGCTAAGATCCCGATACCTCCAATCTATCCCTTCCACGCTAAGCCAAGACATGAAGTGGAGGTACACATATATAGGGTCACGTAAAACGGTTGAGGCGTGAACACATGAGCCATAAACGCGTAGATACAGCTAGTAAAATAGTGTGTCCAGGAGACGTATTAGCCGTAATAGAGGAGTTTCTGCCCAACGGGGCGGTCTATGAAACAGATGACGGCAGGCTAATCTCATCAGTTGTCGGACAGGCGTATTTCAACATCCGCGAACACCGGTTAAAAGTCGAGAGAGCGCTGAGGCATAAGCCGCTCGTCCTATCCTGCGGCGACATAGTCTACGGCGAAATAACATCTCTAAGGGACAGCATAGCTGTCTTATCAATAAGCCTAATAGAGGGCAAAGGCATACTCCCCGTACCCTTCACGGGCATAATCCACGTCACAAGAGTCAGCAGCAGCTACGTAAAAAACATGTTCGAAGTATTCAGAATAGGCGACGTAGTTAGAGCCAAGGTAGCCAGCTCGGCAGGTCCACCATACCTCCTGACAACCATAGGTCGTGAACTAGGGGTAATATACGCCCTATGCCCAAGCTGCGTAGCCCCCCTGGTTAAGAAAGGCTCGGCTCTAATATGTCCAGTCTGCAGAAAAACCTCTAAGCGGAAGCTGTCAAGCCGCTATGTAACGGTGCGTTAACGTGCCTATACCCCATAGAGTAGTGGTTTTCAGCTTCAGCAGCCCCGAGGAAGCCCTCAGATTCATAGAATCCGTAAACCAGTTTGTCAAAACAGCCAACATAATCGTCGAACTCAAAGGAGGAAGGGATGTCCGCATACGTATCTATGGGGGAAGAGACTCAACGCAGCAAACGCTGGAATCCCTAAAAAGACTGGCGTCATCAATTAAGAAATCACCTGGTAAGCCGACCACAACGCCGCTGAACTGGCTAGTCAGGCAACTAAGCCACAGGACAGCCTTTCCCATAAACGTCCTGGTCGACGCGCTCCGGCTAATGGGTTATAGAGCGGGCCTGTTCAAGGGCAGCCTAGTGACAAACGCGTCCGAAACAGCCGTTATAGGAACAGCTGAGAAAATAGCGGCCGTATACCGCGACCTAAGGAATTCCAACGTCTCACCTCAGGCTAAAAGGATAATATCTCTCTACGTCGCCGCAACCGGCGTCACAACTAAGGAAGCGATAAAGAAGCTTGCCGATGAAAAACTCGTCAACGTGGTGGAGGGACGGGTTACAGCAGGCATGGACTATGAAAACGCATTTAAGAAACTTAGTGAAACCCTTCAGAAGGGAGGGTAGCGCCTTGCAGATCAAAATAATAAGCCGGTCGGAAAACGAGATAGAGTTCCAGCTAATAGGAGAGGACCATACGTTCTGCAACCCGCTAGTCAGGATGCTTTTAGAGGATCCAGCCGTTGAATACGCTGGCTACAGCATAGATCATCCTCTAACCAGAATACCTACGATCTACGTTAAGACGAAGGGCGTAGACCCGGAGACCGTCTTAAAACGTGCAGCCGCCGAACTCGAGCGGAAACTCCAGGAAATACTTGAAGCCTCGGAAACGTGACTTCCATTAAGTAAATTTGAAATATGCCAATGGATTGAATGATCTTTCTTCACAAATTTTTAAATGTTTTCTCTGGTTTTCTGTGGTGATTAGATGAGTCTAATAGATTTGTTGAAGTCACGTAATATAGTACCT